>DOZU01000064.1:0-5086 GCA_003517845.1 Clostridiales bacterium
CCGACCCCGCCCCTACCTCGGGCCCTGCGAGATGTCTTTGCCCACACATAACCCCCGGTCCTGAGGACCGGGGGTCGGCCAACCGCGGCAGCCGCGTCCCCCCTTTCCGTCGAGGGCCAGACACGCGCGCGGACAGGTAGGTCTCCTGGCTACCGGTTCATCCTGGCCTGCACCTTCCCACCGGCCTAGCTCCAGCAGTGGTCATCGCAGGCTCCGTCCCCGGTTACAGTGGCGCGGACCGCGCCGGCAGGCAAGCATGGCCGCTTGCCCCCGGGCTTCCCTGTTCCTCCCTCGGTCTTGAGGGAGACCTGTCCACTCATGTTCAGTTGTCCCCATTATACGCCGCCAGCCTGCCTGCTTCAAGTGCACGGTCACGAAGAACTCGTACGCATAGTAATCCGAGTAGGCCCGGTGGAGTTCGGGCTCCCGCGCTATCTGATCCAGCGCAGCGAGTGCTTCCTCGTCGTGCGCATACCGCGGGCGCAGTTCGCGGACCCGCGCCCGCATGGGCGTGTAGAAGTCATCCCACCAGGCTTCATCGGGCAGGGTGAAGTGGCCGAGCAATTGGAAGCCGCCGCCCTGGATGGCATCCACGACATCGGGGGTCCACCCCATGGCCGGATAGTCAAGATCGAATGAGGCTTTGACCTCGGGCGGCGGGGTTTCCTTCCGCCAGACGGCCTCGCTGAACACCAGGTGCCCCCCGGCCCGCAGGAGCGGGCGGCAGACGGCGAGGGCGTGGCCGATGCCGATCTGATAGAGGGCGCCCTCGGACCAGATGAGATCGAAGCTGCCGGGCGGCAGGTCCAGAGCAGCCATGTCGCCTACCACCGCCCGGATGCGATGGGACAGCCCCTTGGCGCCCGCCATCCGCTTGAGCCGCTCGATGAAAGGGGGATGGTTGTCGACGGCCACGATGGTACCTCGCGTGAGTTCGGCGAGGTGCAGCGTCTGTGCGCCTACCCCGCATCCCAGGTCCAAGACCTCCGGGGCCGCCGGCAAGTCGCGGCACAACGCGAGCGCCCTCGCTGCAGAAGCGCGATTGCCAGGGCCCTGTCGCGGCAGATGCTCGAATACGGCGAAAAACACTTCCCGAAAGCGCCCTGGTACGTCAGCCATGTCGATTCTCCTCGCATCCAGGTCGGCGCCGCACCATGAGCACGTGCCGCCCGTAGGGGACGTCGTCGAACTCGCGATCTTCCACGAACTGGGCCCTGGCGAATGCCCTGCGGGAGGCCGGGTTCTCCACGCTGGCGGCGGCGATGACGTAAGGTACGGTAGGATCGGCGAGCGCCCGATCCGCGACCAGCCGTATGGCGGCTGACCCGATGCCGCGGCCGGTGGCGTCCGCTTCCCCGATCATGATGTCGATGTCGATCACGCTACCGGGGACGTCGTGAAGCCCGGCGATGTCCAGTTCCCGGCGGGTGGGGTGTCCCCAGACGATGAGCCCCACCTTGCGGCCGTCCACCGCGATGACCGCGGACTTGAACGCCGCGGGCGCGACCCCCAGCAGGTGTTGATTGTCCTCCGGATCGCCCCAGTAGCGGCGCACATGCTCTGCCCCAAGCCAGCGTTGAACCAGCGGGCGATCGTCTCCCGAAACCTCAAGCAGTTCCGGTTGCATGGCGTGAATCGGCCAGGTCGCCGATTGCGTCCCTCCTCGCCCTCGTACTTGATGGCCCTGTTTGCATGGTAGCACGCGGCGCAAGCGACAGCAACGCGGTGCGATCCAGGCAGTCTCTGTCGGGCAGGGGTCTGTCATGTAGCGCCGAGCGACTCAAGCCTGGTGATGGCCCGAGCAGCGGGCGGGCATGATAGGTCACGGCGAGAGCAGGGGGAGGTAGCATCTTTGGGCGATTACCTGGGGAGGATGGCCGGACTTGCCCGGCCGAAATTGAGGCAACTGGATCCCGCCACCCGACAACGGGTCATCGAAGGCGCCTTCGTGAGCAAGTTCATCGGCGAGGTGGGAGTTACGGGTCGCAAGTGCGCGTTCTATGCCGAGAGCGCCACCGATGACGAGGTCAAGAAGCTGTTCGCCGGGGAAGCGAAGAAGCTGGAGGCATTCAAGCGAGCGCTGGAGGAGTACCACCAGGGCATGACCCGAGATTGATCTCCTCCCAGGGCTTGCCGGCGCCGGAGGCACGTCGAACGATGGAAAGGATGAGGGCCTCGTGAGGCTGTCGGACATAGACATGCTCCAGGACTACGAGAAGGATACCCGCATGGCAGTGTTGGCTTACGCCGCCGTGCAGACGGAGATCCTCGACCCGGCATTGCGGACAATGATGGGCCGCGCGGCGGTCGAGTCAGCCCGATCGCAGCAACTGGTGGCCGACTTGATCCTGTCCCGGGGCGAACGCCCCTGACCTCTACTCGGTGGGGGCGGGTTCAGAACCCGCCCCCACAGCGGACGCGAGCACGGCCATCACCGCGGACGCGCCCAGGACCGTGCCCAGGATCGCGGGCGTGACGAGGTCTGCAACGACCTCTTCGCGGCATCCCCGTAGTCTATGCGCCGGTCCGGGACGACACGTAGACCGCATCCGCAGCGCGGGGCCCGGCGCCGGGAGCAGTTTCCCGGCCCTGACGGCGTAACGCCTGCTCCAGCGCGGTGAGCAGCAGGAGGACGTTCTTCTCCTGGCAGGAATAGCCCATGGTGCCGATGCGCCAGATTCTGCCCTTCAGCGGGCCGAGGCCGCCGCCGATCTCGATGCCGCAGTCATTGAGCAGTTCCCGCCGCACCCGCAGTTCCTCCACCCCCGCCGGGACGGTCACGGTGGTGAGCGACGGCAACCGAAGCTCCGGGGCCACGAGGAGTTGCAGCCCCATGGCCTCGAGACCCGCCGCGAGCGCCTGGGCGCCGAGGCGGTGGCGCTGGAACCGGTCCTCCAGCCCTTCCTCCAGCACGAGCTGGAGCGCCTCGCGAAGGGCATACAGCATGGAGATGGGAGCAGTATGGTGGTACACCCGGTCCTGTCCCCAGTAGCTCATCACCATGGTCAGATCGAGATACCAGCTTTGGACGGGCTGTCGCCGAGCCCTCACGCACTCTTCGGCCCTCGCGTTCAATGTGATCGGCGCCAGGCCCGGCGGACATGATAGGCACTTCTGGGTGCCGCTGAAGGCCGCGTCCACCTCCCATGCGTCCACTTCCACCGGGCAACCGCCCAGCGAGGTGACGCAGTCCACTACCAGCAAGGCGCCGGCCCGGTGCGCGATCTCCGCCAGGGGGCGGACGGGTTGCAGGACTCCGGTGGAGGTCTCGGCGTGGACCGCCGCCACCAGCTTGACGGGGCCGGGGAGCTGTCCGAGCTTACGCTCCACGGCGGCCGGGTCCACGGCCTCGCCCCACGGCGCCTCGACCACGTGGGTCTCGGCTCCGCAGCGCTTCGCCGAGTCGACGATGCGCTGGCCGAATAGACCCTGGACCACGACCAGTGCCTGGTCGCCTGGCTCGAGCAAGTTGACCAGCACCGTCTCCATCCCGGCGCTGCCGGTGCCGGATACCGGCAACGTCAAGCGGTTGGTGGTCTGGAATACCCCGCGCAGCGCTTCCATCACGTCATTCATGATGGCCAGGAAAGCCGGGTCCAGGTGGCCAAGCAGCGGCATGCCCAGCGCGCGCAGGACCCGGGGATCGACGTCACTGGGCCCCGGGCCCATCAGGACCCGGGACGGGATCTTCAGGTCGGGCATTCGCAACCCCTGCACCTGCTCACTACCTCCCTCATCTACCCAAGTGGTTGAAGCCGGTGGTTCGCGGTGCGGCCGGGGATGCGCCCGCGCTTGGCCACCGGCCGGCCCCCGACTTCTTTGATGTCCATGGTCATGTCGATGGGGCTCGCCCGGGATATGTAGCTGCCCACGCCGAATGCATCGGCACCGGCCCGCGCCAGGGCCGGCATGCGCTCGGGGGTGACTCCTCCCGATACGAAGATGCTGACGTGACGGTGGCCCGCGGCGTCCAGCCGGGCCCGGACTTCGGCCACCAACTCGGGGGTGACTCCTCCCCGCTCCCAGGGGGTGTCCAGCCGGATCCCCTCGAGCCGGTCACCAAGCGCACCGGCAACCCGCAATGCCTCCTCCGCCTCGTCCTTGAAGGTATCGACCAGCACGATCCGCGGTTGATCGGGGGGCATGATCCGGTCATAGCAGCGGGCGACCTCCAGCGTGTCGCCGGCTATGAGGATGGCCGCATGCGGCATCGTCCCCCGCGGGCGGCTGCCGGCCAGCCGGGCGCCCAGCACGCTGCTGGCGCCGCTTGCCCCGCCGGCAATGGCCGCGCGTTCCATGACCGGGGCGACCGCAGGATGCACATGACGGGCGCCGAAACTCAGGAACGGCTTGCCCTGGGAAGCCTCGCGGCACTCCCGGGCGGCCGTAGCCCAGGCGCAGCTATGGGCAAGTATCCCTAGCAGAGCCGTCTCATGAAGGCCAAACGCCGAATAGGGGCCCTCTACCCGGAGCACCACCTCCCGCTCGCTGAAGGTCTGTCCTTCGGGCAGGGCGCCCACCGTCAGGCCCGGGTCGGCCAAGAGCTGGCGGCACTCCTCCAGGCCGGCCATCAACCCTGCCCGGCTCGGGAACACCTCCGCCGTCACCGGCGTGTCCAGCAAGCCGAGTTCCTCCAGGATGTCGCGGGTCTTGAACAGGTAGATGTCGGTCGTGGCCCCGGCCAAGATGTCCTCGTGGGTGGCGGAGTAGAAACGCCTTCCTCCCACGGGCAAGGCAAGGGCCTGGGCCAGGTTGCGGATCGGGTTCACTCGGTCGCTCCTCCCGCTTCGCCGCCGATCAGGCGCGCCCCCAGCGTCTTCTCCAGCTCGCGCAGCGCCCATCGGTGGGCATCATCATCAAACGAGGCGACGGCGTCCGCCACTACGTCCACGGCATATCCCCGCATCCTCGCGTCGGCCGCCGTGTACAGCACACAGATATTGGTGCATACGCCGGTCAGCTTCAAACGGGTAATCGCCTTCTCGCGCAAGGTGAGATCCAGGTCGGTCCCGGCGAAGCCGCTGAAGCGACGCTTGGCGATCACCCGGTCACCGGGCTGCGGCAGCAGTTCCCCGCACACCTCGGC
>DOZU01000064.1:5483-9372 GCA_003517845.1 Clostridiales bacterium
CTCGGTGCCGGTCGCACAGGTAGATCACCATCTCGCCGCGATCGCGGGCGCGCCTGACCTCCCGCTGCATGGGGGGGATGATGGCCCGCGCGGCGGGACCGCAGTACAGCCTGCCGCCCTCTTCGACGAAGTCCACCAGCATGTCGACGACCACCAGTGCTGTGCCCACCATGGGCGAAACCTCCCCTCTTATCCGCGGGCTTACCGCCCAGCCCTACCGCTTCCCGCAGCGCCCGGACCTCGTCCGGAAAAAGGTCTCGGAAGCATCCCCGGCGGAGATGGCCGAGCTGCAGCGGGCCGAAACCAACCCGCCGCAGGTCGAGTACCGGATGACCCGCCGCCGCCAACATCCGGCGAACCAGGTGGTGCCTACCCTCGCCCACTTCCAGCTCAAGCCAGGTCGAGCCGTGTTCCTCCCGCAGCTGGGTCACCCGGGCCGCCCTGGCCGGCCCGTCGGCGAGGTCCACGCCCTGGCGAAGCCGTTCGAGCGCCTGGTCTCCGACCGCCCCCTCGACCCTGGCCCGGTATACTTTCGCCACTCCGAACCGGGGATGCGTCAGCCGGTAGGCGAGTTCACCATCATTGGTCAGGAGCAGGAGCCCCTCGCTGTCCCGGTCCAGCCGGCCGACGGGATACACCCGCTCTTCCACATCCGCAACCAGTTCGAGGACGGTTGGGCGATGCCGGGGGTCATGAGCCGTGGTCAAGAAGCCTTTCGGTTTGTTTAGCAACAGGTAGCGATGGGAAGCCGCGCCCGGCCGGATGGCCTGGCCATCCACCTCCACCCGGTCCCGCAAGGGCTTCACGCGCCACCCGGGCTCGCTGACCACTTCCCCGTTCACCCGTACCCGCCCCGCGGCGATCAGGCGCTCGCTCGCCCGCCGGGATGCAAGACCGGCCCGGGCGAGGAACACCTGCAGGCGAAGGCCGCCATGGCCGGTGCCGCCGGCTTCCCTCATTCCCGTCAGCCTCCCGCCACCTCTACCAGGAGTTCAATCTCTACCGGCGCACCCAGCGGCAATTCGGCAACCCCGACCGAACTGCGGGCGTGGCGGCCCCGTTCCCCGAACAGCTCCACCAGCAACTCGGAAGCTCCATTCACTACCTTGGGCTGCTCGACAAAGCCCGGGGCGCCGGCCACGAAACCGGTCACCTTCACCACCCGGACCACCCGGCTGAGGTCGCCCACATGGGCCTTGATGGCGGCCAGCGCATTCAGTGCACAGGTACGGGCGGCCTGGTAGGCCTGCTCCACGGACAGATCGGACCCAACTCTCCCCCGATCGGTCAACTGGCCATCGCGAATCGGCAGTTGTCCCGAAACGTACAGGTGGGAGCCACTCTGCACGACGGGGACATAAGCGGCCACCGGCCTCGCCACCGGTGGAAGGGTCAGGCCCATTGCCTGGAGTTTCTCTTCGGGTTTCACGGCCATGTCTCCTCTCAATCTCCGTATACTTCCCTACATATACGCCCACGCGGGTATCGGTTTCCTGCGCCTCGCCCCGAGGAGTGAATGATGAGGGTAGAAATCATCGGCAGTGGGCATGCTGAATTCGGGTCCGACGCGCCCGAGCGTGGTCCCGACCGGAAATCGATAGGCATCCGGCCTCGCCGGGGAAGAATCTCTCCCTCGATCTCCCCTGACCCGACCCGCTCCCTTACCGGGCCTGGCCGCCTGAAGCTGGTGAAGCGGGGGGTGGGCGGCGCCCGATCTTATCGAGGAGCATGGGAGCGAGATCGATCAGCCGGTCGAGTACCGCACGCCCGTCGACGGGCAAGAGGCGGACGGCGCCTTGCCCGACGATCAGAAAGCCTACGGGGTGAATGCTCACGCCGGCCCCGCTGCCGCCGCCGAAGGCCAAGCCGGTCGGTCCGTTCTGGGCCGTGCCGGATCGCTTGGCCGGCCCTCCTCCCGGCTCGTACTCCGACCCGCCCGCCACAAACCCGAAACTGACCCGGGAGATGGGTACAATCACGTTTCCGTCCGGAGTCTCCACCGCGTCACCCACGATGGTGTTGACGTCGACCATGTCCTTGATGGCTTCCATGGCGGTCTTCATCAGTCCCTGGATGGGGTGATCGATCACGATCCCACTCCTTCCTCTCGCCTGCGCCTGCCCAGTGCTTTAATATCATGCAACCAGGTCCCGGCTATGCGGCGGATCTGCCATCGCAACACTACGCCGCCAACGCCGGCGGCTACCACCAGGGTGCGGCCTAGCGGCACGTCCCCGGCTACGTGGACGTCGAACTCAAGCCAGGGGCGGTCGAACTCCGGCTCAAGTCGCACTCGAGGAGTGGTCCCGCGCAGTAAGGGCCGCACAAGACTGAGGACCGACCAGCACCAACCGATGAGCAGCCCCGTGGCCGCCGCGTCGCCCGTCCCGAGACGGGCCCGAGCATTGAAGCGGATGATGCGGGTGCCCCGGGCGGCCCAGGCCAGGCGCGCCAGCAGGCGCCGGCCGGCTGCCTGGCCGATCAGGTGCGCCGCAAACCCGCGCGGCAGTTGCGGCCATGCGCCGCATACCGCCGCCCGCTCGAGCCAGGCGGCCACGTCGCCGATCCGCGGCAGTCGCCGACGCCAGCGCAAGCAGGCCAGCGCTCCGGACACGACCACGGGACCATCCGGCTCGCGACTGAGCTGCAATCGGAAACGCACCCGCCCCCACACCGCCGCAGCCGCTACGAGCAGCACGAGGCCAACGGCTGTCGCGTATACGCCCGCCCCTCCTCCTGTCCTTAGTCTTCCCCCACCCCCGGGGTATCATTGACGGAGGGCGGGAGGGGGGGCAGGTCGTCGAGGGAGGCGAGCCCAAAGTGCTCGAGAAAGCGGAGGGTAGTGGCGTACACGATGGGACGGCCCGGAACATCGCGCCGCCCGCGCTCCTCGATGAGTCCGTGCTCCAGGAGGACTGCCAGGAGCTTTTCGCAGTTCACGCCCCGGACGCGCTCGACCTCCGCCCGGGTGGCTTCCCGGCGATAAGCGACCGCCGCCAACGTCTCGCGGGCGGCGCCGGACAGTCGGGATGGCGCAAGCTCGGGGCGCATGGCCAGCACCACTGAAGCCAGTTCGGGGAGCGTGACCAGCCGAAAGCCGCCGGCGACCTCCACGATCTGGAATCCCCGGCGGTCTCTGCGGTATTCCTCGGCCAGGCTGCGCAGCGTGCCGGTGACCGCATCCTCCTCCACGCTGAACAAGGCTGCCGCAGCGCAGGAGCGCAGAGGCTCGGAACTCGCCAAGAGCAGCGCCTCTACGGCGGAACGCAGGCCGACTCCCGCCGGCAATCCCGGTGACCTCCCCGCCCTATCACCGGCCACGGCGGCCCACCAGGATACGTCCAAAGCAGCGCTCTTGCTCGACGTGAGCCCACCCGAGGCGGAGCAGCTCCAGCAGGGCCAGAAAGGTCACGATGATCTCCCGCCGTCCCGAATCCCGCCGCAAGAGGGTCCAGAAGAGCACGGGCGCGCCGGTCGGGCGGCGCAAGGCGCGGGCGATGAGTCGCATTTTCTCCCCGATCGAGAGTCCCTCCCGGGGTATCGTCCGCGGTTGCTCGGGTCGGTTGCGGAGCAGCAGGGCGGCCATGGCCGCCGCCAGTTCCGAGACCGGTAGTGTCTCCATGACCCGCGCCGCGGGCGTGTCGGGCTCGGGAGCCAAGGGCCGGGGAAAGCGGCGGCCGGCCTCGGCCTCCCGTTCCCCCAGCGCCTCCGCGGCCCGGCGCAAGGACCGATACTCCAGCAGGCGCTCGATCAGGTCGCGCCGCGGGTCGGCGTCCCCGGTCTCTGCCCCGGCGGCGGCAGGGGCGACCGGCAACAACATGCGGGCCTTGATCTCCATCAGCGTGGAGGCCATGAGCAGGAATTCGGCCGCGTCTTCCAGGTCAAGCTG
>DOZU01000214.1 GCA_003517845.1 Clostridiales bacterium
CTGCTGGGTGCGGAGGGCAATGCGGACCGACTCCTCGCTGGGCAGGGCCAGCGCTTCATCGCGCGAATTCGTATGCAGCGATTGGGCGCCCCCGAGGACGGCTGCCAGCGCCTGCAGGGCGACCCGCACGACGTTGTTGTCTGGCTGCTGGGCGGTGAGCGTGGACCCGGCGGTCTGCGCATGGAAGCGCAACATCCAGGACCGGGGGTTCTTCGCCTTCATGCGCTCGCGCATCAGTCGGGCCCACAGCCGCCGGGCCGCACGGAACTTGGCCACCTCCTCGAACAGGTCGGAATGCGCATTGAAGAAGAAGGACAGCCGGGGCGCGAAGGCGTCGATATCCAGCCCTGCCTGCCGGGCAGCATCAACGTAAGCCAATCCGTTGGCCAGGGTGAAGGCGACCTCTTGCACCGCCGTCGCCCCGGCCTCGCGAATATGGTACCCGGAGATGGAAATGGTGTTCCACTCGGGAAGGTGCCGGGAGCAGTACCGGAAGATGTCGGTAACCAACCGCATCGAAGGCCGGGGCGGGAAAATATAGGTACCACGGGCCACGTACTCCTTGAGGATGTCATTCTGCACCGTGCCCGACAGCGCGCCCGGCGCTACTCCTTGCTCCTCGGCGACCACGACATACATCGCGAGCAGCACGATAGCCGGGGCGTTGATGGTCATGGAAGTGGACACCTTGTCGAGCGGGATCCCCTGGAACAGCATGGCCATGTCGTCCACCGAATCGACCGCCACGCCTACCTTGCCCACTTCTCCCCCCGACAGGAGGTGGTCCGAATCGTATCCGATCTGGGTGGGCAAGTCAAAGGCGACGCTCAGGCCGGTCTGGCCGTGCTCCAGAAGGTAACGGAAGCGGCGGTTGGTCTCCTCGGCCGAGCCGAAACCCGCATACTGGCGCATGGTCCAGGGCCGTCCCCGGTACATGGTGGGTTGAACGCCCCGGGTGAAAGGGAATAGCCCGGGGAAGCCGAGTTCCTGGAGGTAGTCGAACCCGGGAACCTCAAGCGGAGTGTATAGGCGGTCGACGGGGAGCCCCGATCCGCTCACGAAGCGGTCTTGCGCCTCGGGGGCTCTCGCCAGAGACCGGGCAACCTCCGCTTGCTCCCAACTCATCCTGGCCGCCCGCAGTGGATCCCGCGGCGGTCCGTCCATGGCCACCGCCATACCCCCGCTTTCAGCAAAAAGCTCGGCGACCGGCGCCGCGCTCCCTGAGTGCTAAGGCTTGGTCTTTCCACGACCGTCTTCCAATATCCTTCCCGAGCGCTCGTAGCATCCCGCCCCTCGGCCGGCAAGCAGCAGGAATCGCTCCACGTGCACAGAATAGTGCACGTCAAGGAACAGGGATGACCTTTTGGGGGTGGCGCTCATGAAGCGCATCGTCAGCATCAGTCTTGGTTCCTCGCAACGGGACAAGAAAGTCGAACTCGAACTCCTGGGCCAGCCCTTCTCGATCGAGCGCGTCGGCACCGACGGCGATGTGGGTCGCGCCGTCCGGATGCTGAAGGAACTGGACGGCCGGGTAACGGCCTTCGGCATCGGCGGCATCGACTTCTCGGTACGGTCGAGCAAGCGGCACTGGCCGCTCCGCGATGCAATCCGCCTCGCCCACACGCCGCAAAAAACCCCGGTCGTGGACGGGGGCGGGGTCAAGGACGCGCTCGAACGCCAGATCGTCTTCGACCTCGAACCGGTGTATGGCATCCCGGTGAAGGGCCGGCGGGTCCTGGTGGCGTCGGGAGCGGCCCGCTATGCGATGGCGGAAGCCTTCGTGCAAGCGGGTGCCGACTGCATCTTCGGCGATCTGATGTTCGTCCTGGGGCTGCCGGTGAAGATCCGGACCCTTGCCGGGCTCGACCGAGCGGTCCGGCTCATCGCCCCCGTGGCCTCGCGCCTCCCGATCTCCTTGCTCTACCCGACGGGCAAGGCCCAGCACCGCTCAACCCCGCGGTTTCCCGATGTCTATGCCTGGGCCGACTTCCTCACCGGCGACTACCACTTCCTGCACCGTCACCTCCCTGACCGCATCGATAGGAAGGTGGTGTTCACCAACACGGTCACGGCGACCGACGTGGACGAGTTGCGGGCCCGGGGAGCCGGGTGGTTGATCACCTCCAGCCCGGAGATGAACGGCCGTTCCTTCGCCGCCAATGTGGTCGAAGCCATGCTGGTGGCCTTATCGGGGAAACGTCCCGAGGAACTCACGCGGGAAGACTACCTTGAGCTGTTCAGCCGCGCCGGTCTGCGCCCTCGAGTCGAGCGCCTGAACTAGAGCGCGGGGGCGGGATCAACCCGCCCCCGCGCAACGCATGTAGCACCGGCCACCGGGGTCTGCGGCTTACAGGAACAGCACCGCGACCGCCGTCGCCACCACGAGGCCGGTAACCACCGGGACCACGTTCCGGCGCAGCACCTCCATCACCGGCACCCCGCACATGCCGGCCACGGCCACCAGCGTGCTCCAGGCGACCAGGGTGCCGCCGCCCGACCACACCGCGCCCATCTGGCCGATAGCTCCCAGGGTGGAAGCTAGGCCGACGTCGCCGGCCGCCAGCGACCCCGCCAGGCTGCCGGTCAGCGGCAGACCGGAGAAGCCGGACCCGTCGAGGCCCGTGATGACGCCGATGATCAGCATGCCGAAGCCGGCCAGCAGGCCGGTTGCCGGTATGTACTGGGCCACCAGGTTGCCGACATCGAACAGATAGCCGGGCGCGCCCTCGCCCATGATCCTGGCCGAGGCTCCCGGGGAGCCGAGGAAGAAGAAGGCGGCGATGGGGATGATCGGCCCCATCACCTTGAAAGCGAAGGTGAACCCCTCGGCGAGACGGTCTCCGATCTCATCGAATCCCTGCCAGCCGTAGGTAGCCAAGGCCGCGATCACCAGGATGATCGCCGCACTGCCGCCCAGCAAGGCGGTGGCGTCGCCGCCCAGGATGCGCATGCTGATCATGGCCACGAGGGCGAGCAGCACGATCAGGGGAGTGAGCCGGGACAAGAGGAGCGCGACGGCAGGCTTGTTCACCGCGACGGGCTCGTCATGCACGCGAGCGCGGAAGGCTACATCTCCCGTGGCCGCCACTTTAGCGAACTCGGACACGTCCTTGCGCCCGAGGTAGTAAGCCAACGGCAGGGCGATCGCCCCGACGATGAGGGTCAGCAGGCCGCCCTTCCAGACCACCATTTCCACCGGCACGCCGGCAGCCAAGGCGGTAAGGCGGGGAGCTCCCTGGATGACCACATCGCCGGCCAGCGCCATGCCCTGGCCCGCGATGGCCACCGCTACCGCCGCGGTCACCGGGGGGAGTCCGGCGGCCACCGCCGCCGGGACGAGCAGCCCGGCCACCAGCGGTACCGACGGGGTGGGCCAGAAGAACAGGGCCACGATGAGCGTGGTGACGGCCAGAGCGGCGTAGCTCACGGCCGGGGAGATCATCAGCTTCCGGAGCGGGCTGATCATGATGCTATCGGCGCCGGTCGCCCGCAACCCCCGCAACATGGCGACCATGATGCTGATGATCAGGAAGATCCCGAACAGTTCGGTCGCCGCCACGATCATGGAGTTGAAGAGGGTCTGCACCGCGAACACCACGTCTTGCCGGAACGAAAGCGCGATGAGGAAGGTGAAGATCACGCAGGGGATGATGACCGACCGCCGGAAAGCCATGGTGACCAGGACGGCCACGACCCCTATCACGTATAACCAATGTCCCAGGGTCATCGGCAGGACCTCCTTGCTCATTACTGATGAGTAGCCGGAGCGACAACCAACAACGCCCTCATTCGCCCTCCGCACCCCTCCCCTCGGTCTCAGCTCCTCTGCCTTACAAGATTCGCCACCGCCACCGCCAATCCTGCAAGCCCCGTCGCCGGAGCGTGCCGGTCAGCCCGCGGCCGGTCCCAGCCAGCCCCTCACCCGCATGGCATCGGCCACCCGCTTGACCGCCACCATGAAGGCCGCCGATCGCATGGGCAGCTTCCGATCGCGGGCCATGCCGTAAACATTATGGAAGGCCCGGACCATGGCCATCTCCAGTTTCTCGTTGACCTCTTCCTCCGACCAGTAGTATCCCGACAGGTTCTGAGCCCATTCGAAGTAGGAGACGGTGACTCCCCCCGCGCTCGCCAGGATGTCGGGGAGCACCAGGATGCCGCGCTCGAACAGGATCTGGTCGGCTTCCGGCGTGGTGGGACCGTTTGCCGCCTCTCCGACGATCCTCGCCCGGACTCCCCCGGCAATGCGGGCCGTTAACTGGTTTTCCATGGCGGCGGGGATCAGCACCTCGCACTCCGTCTGCAGCAGCTGTTCGGCAGTGACGGGCGTGGCCGCCGGGAAGCCGCCCACCGTGCCGGTGCGGCACTTGTGGTCGGCAACTGCGGCCGGGTCCATACCGCAGGACTGAAAGATCGAGCCGCAGGAGTCCCCCACCGCCACCACGCGTGCCCCGCGCTCGTGGAAGAGCCGCGCCGCCACCGAGCCGGCGTTCCCGAACCCCTGGACGGCGACCCGGGCTCCCTCCACGGGGATGCCCAGCTGCTTCATGGCTTCCAGACACGCGTACACACAGCCGCGCCCGGTGGCCTCGTTACGCCCCGCCGACCCGCCGATGAGCAGAGGTTTGCCGGTCATGACTCCGAAGGAATTGTGATCGCGCAGCCGGCTGAACTCGTCGACCATCCAGGCCATGATCTGTGGATTCGTGTATACGTCAGGTGCCGGGATATCTCGCTCGGGTCCAACGATGGGGGCCAGCGCCCGCATAAGCCCCCGGCTCAACCGCTCGAGTTCGCCGCAGGACAACCGCCGGGGATCGCAACGTACGCCTCCCTTGCCGCCTCCGTAAGGCAAGCCCAGCACGGCGCACTTGAAAGTCATCCACATCGACAACGCCTTGACCTCATCTACCGTGACCTCGGGGTGAAATCGCAGGCCACCCTTGAATGGGCCCAGCGCGTCGTTGTGTTGCGACCGCCACCCCACGAAGCTCTGGACGGTGCCGTCGTCCATGACCACGGGGACGGCAACTTCCATGACTCGCGACGGCTGCTTCAATACTTCATATGCCGCCGCCCCCAGGCCCAGGGCATCACATGCCTCCCTCACCTGTCGCTGGCAGATCTGAAAGCAATTCAGGGTGCACTCGTCGACCACAACTTCGCACTTCACGTCGTTCACCCCCTCATAGCTGGCGAGCTGACACGAACCCGGCCAGGAAGACCGTATTTCGACATCTCGAAGCCGCCCTGCGCCTCCTCCACCGGGACCATCTTGATACAGCTGCGTTTCGCTATGTCGGTACAGACGCGAAGGCAAGCGCCGCATCCCTTGCAGCGATCGATGGCGACGAACGCCGTCTTGCGCTCTTCATCATACAGGAGCGTGTTGGGCTCGGGGCAATACAGGGTGCACAAACGGCAATTGGTTGCGGAGCACTTTGCGGGGTCGACTTGAGCTATCCTATACATACCGCATCTCTCTTCTTCAGGCCGTGTTGAACCCAACCCTGCTGGACCGCATACTTGTGGGCGGCTCGGATTACCGCCATATTCTTCTCGACCAGCTCGGCCTTGTGAGCGAATCCCTTCTCGGCAGCCCGATCGAGCGAGGCGGTCCCCCCGGAGGCCACGAAGTCCTTGCCCAGGAAACGCGCCCGCACCGCCTTCTCCAGGGAGTCGAGGTCGGGGATACCCAAAATGGCCGCTACAGCACCGACCATGGCCATGTTCGTCGCGACATCTCTCCCGGCATGCTCCAGCGCCAACTGCAGGGCCGGCAGATAGTACACGCGGGCCCGCCGCTCGCGTAGCTCCCGCTCCTCATCCGCGCCGAGCTGGAGGGGATGCTGGGCATTGATGAGGATATCCGAGTCTTCCTTGAGCCCGGAGTAAAACGGCATGGTGTACGACTTGCCGTGCGTGATCACCTGGCTATGGAAGATGGCGATGAAATTGGGGTAAGTGATCTCGCCGATCTCGTATAGCGGTCCGTCGGCTATCCGCACATAGCTCTCCACCGGAGCCATCCGTTTCTCGGAGCCGAAGAAAGGGACCACCGTGCTCTCTCCGCCGCTCAGGATGACCGCGTTGCTGAGAACATGGGAGGCGGTGACCACGCCTTGTCCACCGACCCCTGCCATGCGGATGTTATATCGCCTCATGTCTGTCTGCCTCCGCTTTGCGCGGCGATCCCGTCGAGGTAGGCGCGGGCTTCGTCGCTCACGATCTCGAGGTAACCGTAGCGCTCCTTCTCCACCTGGCGCGCATCGTCGAGCACCTTCTCGGGCGGTATGGAATACTCGATGCTACAAGATGTGTAGACCTGGACATAA
>DOZU01000242.1 GCA_003517845.1 Clostridiales bacterium
GGGCCCGGTGCCGGCTCGATCTGCTTGAGCTGACCGGTGAAGCCAATGATCAGGCTGTGTCTCATGCAGGGGCTGAGAAGGCCCGTCTCAGGGCCAATCTGGAGGCAGTTGAGCTGGCGCTGGCTAAGACCGAGGACCAACTCCACCAGGCGCAAGCTCTGCGGGTGCCTGCCCAGGAGGCCGAGAGTTGCGACCGGGAACTGCGGCTCATCGGTCAGCGGTTGGGGCAGGTGCGCGAGCAGCAACGAGGAGTTGAGGACGCAGCGGCTAACCGGGCCAGGCAGTTGAGCCGCGGGGGTGGCAGGCAAGTCGGGACAGCTCTTGTCCTGGCCGGACTCGTGGGAGCGGTCGTTCTCACTGGCGCAGGGGACTGGGCACCTGCCGTGCTGCTCCTGTTCTTGGCAGCCGGAGGAGCCGGCTGGATGCGCCGGCGTGACCGGGCGGCCCAGCACTCGGCAGAGGGTATGCTCGCCAGAGGCCGGGATCTGGCCGGGAGTGTCGAAAGCCTTGCTCAGGAACTGGCCGAAGTTGGGCGGCGAGTAAGAGACCTCCGCCTGGACCTGGTTCCTGACCTGCCCGCCGACCCTGAAGAGGCTCTCGATTCACTGCAGGCCGCGGTCGACCAATGGCGGCAGGAGGTCGCAGGAGCGCCGCGCATCATCGAGGCGGCGGCGTCCGCCATCAGGGAGTTGCAGACCCGCAGGGACAACCTGACAGCAGGCCTCCGACAGGCTGAGTGCGGCTTGGATGCCAGCCGAAGATCCCCGACCCCGGGTAAGGAAGTCTCCAGGGAAGCTATTGAGCAGTTGAGGGAAGAGATGAAGCGGCTGAACAATGAGCGCTTGGAGTTGGAGCGTCAGTTCCAGTCGCACCCCTTGATGTGGGTGGAGCGCCCGATCCAGCGCTTTCTCCTTCACGGCGGCTCTCTTGCCAGCGAACTGGTGAGCGAGATAGCGGGCTGGCTCGAACAAGCGAGGGGTGGAGAGGATGTGCCGCAGCGCCCCGGCAGGGGGCATTACCGCGAGCTCGTCCGGCAGGCCTTCCTTGAGTGGTGGGAGACAGAGGGGCGGAGCCTGGCCGAGACATCCGCCCGGCCTCGGCGGCCTGGAATCGTCTGCTGGAAAGAGGCGAGGGAGTGGGTTGTGGGGGTCACCTCGCGGGGTCTGGCCACCACCAGAGTTGTATGCGATGGCACGGCACTTGACGAGTCAAGGCGCATGCCCGGGTATTGGCCCCTGAAACGTCTCGGGGGCGTAATCCGGGTGGAGGGCAAGGACGCCGTGACGGATCTAGCCGTGGCAACCCTGGGGCAGGGCGGACACCCCTGCTACTTGTTCAGAGGCTGGGGGGGGCATCGTTCGCGGCCGGCTCCCCTGGTCCGGCGCCCCACGGTGGGTCAACTGATGGCACTCGTGCCCGACACATGGCGGCGCAACGTGTTGGTGCCGAGAGCAGAGCCCATAGCGCCTGAACCAGCGGTTATTGGGGGGTACCAGGTTCACTTCCTGGACCTCGGTCCGGGCGGCACGGGTGTTAGCTTCACCCGCGAGGATGGCCAGTTGCTTGGTGTGGCGGCATCCGTTCAGCAGTACGAGCTCGAGGGCGCCGTCGTAGAAGGAGAGGAACAACTTGCGGATGGGCCCCTGTTCATTGGAGCTCCGCCTGCCCTCCGCTCGCTCACTCCCGGCGGCTGGCAACTGGCCAGCCGGGTTGAGCTGCATCACGTGGGACTGCGCCTGCGCCTCTTCAGCACCGAGTTCACCCCGGCAGCGGAAGGCAGTATCCAGCCCATCGAAGGGCTGGACCATGATACAAGTGGGAGGTTCGCCATTACCATCTTTGACCATGAGGGTGACGTCGCCGAGGACCTGGCCTTCCGCTACATAGGGTCTGTCCACGCTATAACGGTAGCGCCTCCTGACCGGCACTGGCTGCCTCCGGCCGGAGGCTACCCGGAGGTAACGGTGGAACTGGAATACGGGCCGGAAAGCGCGGCAAGGCTCGGAAAGCTACTGGAGGACATGGCGACCCGCACCGGGAAGGGCTTGAGAATCGCCCTGCCCCCAGATCCCAGGTGGGATGCGGTCACGATCGAGATGAGATCCCGCCGCGGTGTGGTTGTGCCCGTCAGGCTGGTCATGGAACGGGTCTGGTGGCGCGTCCCCGGCCTGGGTCAGAACACGGACTGGACGGACAAGCCATTGGACCTGGCTCGCGACGTGTTCCGAGCTGATTCCGAGAGAAAGCTGGAAGTGCGGCTGCCGCCTGCCGGCCCGGTCAGTCAGGTGGCGGTCGGCTTCAGCAGGGAGGGCCGCCGGACGTTCCGGGTCTCCGGCCGCCAAGTGGTCGAGATCCCGCTGCGGGAGTTCTGTGATGCGCGTGAGGTTGCCCAGCCGGCGGGCGGCCATGCCTTGTACTTGTGGCTGGTCAATGCGGAAGGGCAGGATCTGGCCGGGTGCCAGGTTGGGTCCTTCCAGCGGAGGGCGCGTGTTGTGGGCCCGCCCGAACAGCGTAGATCCTGTTCTACCTGCGATGACGCCAAGGCCGGGTATCGGTTCAGGTGCGTCCAGGGAGAATGGACCGACAAGTCCAGGGGCGAGTTCTTCCGCGATTGGGGCTCCTATTGCTGTGAACGCTGGCGTGGTGAGTACCAGGATGAGCAGGGCTGCTGGCACGAGCGTTAGCGCAGTGGAGGGAAGAGCGGACAATGGAGGCGGCTAACCCCGCGGGACTGTGCGCCGAGGTGACTGACCGCTACCGGCGGTACCTTGAGACTACCTTTCACTTCCGGGATCGCGAGCTCCGAGAAGCCTTCGCCAAGGCTCTGAGGTCAGAGAACCTGACTCGGGGAGTCTACCTGCAAGCCACTCCTTCCTTCGCCCGAACCCGGTCTGGCTCGGAGTTGATGATCGAGCTGCTCGGACACCGGCCTGACGCCGGATTCCTGCGGGCAATAGACGGCGACCGGGCTCTCTACTGGCACCAGGAACAGGCTATCCGGCTCTCCGACGGCGGGCGCAACGTGGTGGTGGCCACCGGTACCGGAAGCGGCAAGACCGAGTCCTTCCTGCTGCCAATCCTCCTCCACCTCTACCGGCAATTCGAGGAGGGACGGCTTGGTCCCGGCGTCCGCGCCCTCATCCTCTACCCCATGAACGCCCTGGCCAATGACCAGCGGGATCGATTGGGCGAGATCTGCCGGGTGTTGGCGGCCGAGAACCCCCCTTTCCGGCCCACCTTCGGTCAGTACATCGGTCACACCCCGGAGAACAAGCGGGATTCGTGGCGGCATGCTGAGGAACGCTTGAGCCGGCGGCTAGATGGCGAACTGGTCTTGCGTCAAGAGATGCGGGAGAAGCCGCCCCACATCCTCCTCACCAACTACTCGATGCTCGAGTACCTGCTCATTCGGCCGGCGGACAGCCCTCTCTTTGATGGTGGGAACGCGGCGGAATGGTCTTTCCTGGTACTGGACGAAGCGCATCAGTACCGGGGCGCCAAGGGCATGGAGATGGGCCTGTTGCTGAGGCGGCTCAAGCAGCGGCTGCGGGAAGGAGGCAGGACCGGGCCCTTCCGTTGCTTCGCCACCAGTGCCACTCTGGCTGGAGGAGCGCAGGAGAGAGAGATGGTCAGCCACTTCTGTTCTGTCCTGTTCGGCGAGGCCTTTGGCGAGGACGATGTTGTCCTTGGGCGGACAGAACCCATGCCACCGGTGGCCACCGGGAGGCTGACTCCTCACAGCATTCGGGAGCTCCGGGATGCGCTCACGCTTCCCTTGCCGGCCGGCAGGGAGAAGGTTCATGCTCTGGCCGGAGGGCTCGAGGCCGACTTGCCGGACAGCGGCGAACTGGCGGTTCTGGCCGGGGCCCTGCTCATGCAGGACGGCAATTTGCCGGCTCTACTCAACCTGCTCCCGGGAGCCCGGGACTTCGAGGGAGTGGCCGGGGAGATGTTCCCCGACCTCCCGCCGGCCGTACGTGGCCAGGCCCTGACCACACTGGTAGACGTTCTTGGGCGGGCGCACAAGCCGGATTCCGGTGCGCCTCTACTGTCCGCCCGCTACCATTTCCTACTGCGGTCGCTGGAGGGGGCCTTCCTCGCCTTCCGGCCCAAGAGGCAAATCTTCCTGAACCGGACGGATACGGGAGAGGGCCAGTGCTTCGAGATCGCCCTGTGCCGCGAGTGCGGGCAGCACTACATCGTCGGGACCGTCGAGGCAGGGTACTTGCGGGAGGCCATTCGGGACCCCGGTCACCCCGACTTCGGGGCCACGTTCTTCCGTCCGCTGGAGGATGACGATGAGCCTTCTGAGGACGATGAGGCCGCTGACGAGCGGGGCCGGTACCAGCTTTGCGTGCGGTGCGGTGCCATCGGGCCAGAGGGTAACGCCCCACCGTGTGATCACTCGGACCTGCTGGTACTGGAGCAGGCGGAGGCTGCCGCAGAGAGGGAAGACCAGGTACCCCGATGCTCCGCCTGCGGTTACAGCGGGCCCGACCCCGTGCGGGAGGTGATCCACGGCAACGATGGTCCCCATGCCGTCATCGCCACCACCCTGCACGCCCGCCTTCCTCAAGACCGGAGAAAGGTGTTGGCCTTCACTGACGGGCGCCAGGAAGCGGCCTTTTTCGCTTGGTACCTGGAACGGACCTACCAGGAGATCCTGGAGCGCAAGCTTCTGCTGGAAACCCTGGTCAGAACCGTCGACGGCGAGGGGGCCTCGCTGCGGGACCTCGCCCCGGAACTCGCCGAGGTACTGCGGCGGGAGGAGGTAGTTGGCGCCGAAGCCACGGCCCGGGAGGCCCTCCGGTCGGCGTGGCGCATCCTCTACCGGGAGTTCCTGACCGAGAGGCGGAGGCTCTCCCTGGAAGGAGTGGGCCTGGCTCGTTGGCAACTGCAGTTTCCCCCTTGGTTCGAGGTGCCTCCGGTGCTCCGGGAACCCCCGTGGGGATTGGGCGAGGAAGACGCCAGGGCTCTCACTGCCTGGCTTCTGGGTTCCTTACGCGCCGATGGCGCGGTGGAGATTGTGGCCAGCGACGGCATCAGCCTGCCTTGGGAGGAACTGGGTTTGCTCCTCCCCGCTCCCCAGCGGGTCACTCCGGGCCCGGCCAGGGGCCGGCCAGGCGTGAGAGCATGGGATGGTCCGCGGCGGCGGACCACCCGCTACCTTGAGCGGCTCCATGGTGGCGAACAGGCCAAAGAGGCGGCTGTCCACGCCTTGCGGGCTATCTGGGAGAGCCTGCGCGATTGCGATGACCGTGCACCCACCACAACTTCCCGCTTGTTGCTGGACGTGGACGGCGGGCGGCGGCTGAACCCGGATTGGTGGCGACTGCGGCCCCTGCGAGACGGGGAGACCCTGTTCCGCTGCCGGAGGTGTCGCGGTCTGCAGGACCTCGCGCTGGGTGAGCATTGCTCAAGGGCCGGTTGCCCCGGCAAGGTGCAGGCAGTTGCCGTCGCCGAGCTTGAAGCCAACCACTACCGGCAGCTTTACAGCGAGGAACTGCCGGGGCGGCTGCGGGCGGAGGAGCATACGGCCCAATTGGACCCGGAGAAGGCCTGGGAGTTCCAGCGGGAGTTCAAGGCGGGACGCATCCACCTGCTGAGCTCTTCGACCACCTTTGAACTGGGAGTGGACCTGGGAGACCTCGACACGGTGTTCCTGCGCAATGTGCCCCCCGAAGCTCACAACTACGTACAACGGGTGGGGCGGTCGGGACGGCGCAGCGGTCAGCCGGGCCTGGCCATCACTTACTGCCGGCGTGCCGCTCACGATCGTTACCATTTTGCCGAACCGGAATGGATGCTGGCGGGCCACACCCGGTTGCCGCGGCTCAAGGTGTCCAACCCGAAGATCATCGGGCGGCACATCACCGCGACCGTTCTCACCGATTTCTTCCGAGCCCAGCCGGGCCGCTTCCAGCATGTGCAGGCCTTGTTTGGCGATCCGGCCAGGCCGAGCCTTTGCGCTGACCTCCGGCAGTTCATCAAGGAGCACCACCGCGTCCTCGAGCGCCGGCTGCTGCCGATCGTGCCCCCTGCTGTAGCCGCAGAGGTGGGGCTCGAAAACGGGTCTTGGGCTGACCGGGTGATGGGCCCGGGAAGCCGCATGGCACAGGCCGAGGCGGAGTTGGCAAGCGACTATGGCGCTGTGTTGCAATTGGAAGCGGCGGCCAGTTTGCGGCGGGACTACCCCACGGCCGGCTGGGCAAAGCGGAGAGCACAGACTATTGGGGGCGAGGATGTCCTCAGGTTCCTGTCCCGCAAGGCCATAATCCCCAAGTACGGGTTTCCGGTGGATGTAGTTGAGCTGGATGTGCAGCGCACGGCCGGGGGGAGAGAGGCCCACGGCGTACAACTGGAGCGCGATCTGAAGCTCGCCATCGCCGAGTATGCCCCCACGAGTGAACTGGTGGCCAACAAGAAGCTGTGGCGCTCCCACGGTCTGAAGCGGGTGGCCGGCAAGGAATGGGATCGATGGCACTACCGTCGTTGCGACCGGCACAACCGCTTTGAGCGGTGGGGACCGGAAGCCAAGGCCCCGGCAGAGAAATGCTGCTCGGAGATGACCCATATCCATGAATGTGTTGTACCGCGCTTTGGGTTCATCAGCGACCGCAAGGGACCGCGTGAGCCTCGCAAGCGCCCAGAGAGGTTGTTCTCTTCACGCCCCCACTTCATTGGTCTGACCGGCCCCAGCCCGGGAGTACTGGACTTCCCTGCCTCGGCTCCCGCGGTCCGTCTGACCAAGGCATCCCCGGGCCAGTTGGTCGTCATCTGCGAGGGGAGACGCGGGGAGGGGTTCTACATCTGCCTCGACTGTGGCACCGGTTTGCGGCAGCGCAAGCGGTCCCACGAAACCCCCTATGACCAGGCCTGCACCGGGAAACTGAAGTCCCTGTCGATCGGCCATGAGTTCGATACCGATGTGGTCCGGTTGCAGTTCACCGCTTCCTGCCCACCCGGGCAGGAGCCGGCCTGGACTGCCTATGCCTTGGCGTATGCCCTGATCGCGGGAGCGGCCGAAGTGCTGCAGGTATCCGACACGGACCTCAGTGCCACCGTGGGACATGCCGACTGCCACCCGCTGCCCCCGGTGATCCTCTACGACGACGTGCCTGGAGGGGCAGGATTGGTGGCTGCTCTCGAGGAGGAGGCAGTCCTGCGCGGGTGCTTGGGGGCCGCCCTGAAGCGTGTGGATGGGCGCTGTGGTTGCGGGGAGACCACCACCTGCTATGGTTGCCTGAGGACTTACCAGAATCAGTTCGCTCACCAGCACCTGCAGCGGGGCACCGCCCGGCGGCTGCTGGAGGAGGCGCTCAAGAGACTGGGCTGACCCCTGACCCGGGAGAGAGCGGAGGAAGGCCCGGTCCTTCCCCCAGGCCCACCAGCCCGTCCCCCCTGCGCCGCGGGATGAGGTGGATGTGGGCGTGGGCGGGCGTGAAGGCCCGGGCCCTCCAGCTCTCCGCCGCCACGTGGAAGCCTTCCACGCCGGCACACGACACCCGCATCTCACCGCTCAGGTGGCGCAGGAGGTCGTCGGCGTCATTCCTCTCGGCCGTGGTCATGGAGAAGTAGTCAGGGGTGTGCCGGAAGGGGATGACGAGCGTGTGTTCTTCGGTCACCGGGTGCTCGTGCCGGACGGCGTAAGCCAGCTGGTTCCCGGCCACGGCCCGGCCGCGGAACCCGGGTGAACAGAAGAGGCAACCCGGGTCGGTCTCCGCCTCGGCGACGCGGAAGTCGGTGGAGTCCCTGTTGGCCTTGGAGCAGTTGCACTCCCAGCAAAGGACCTGGAGGTTCTCAACGGTGTTCTTGCCTCCGCGAGAGCGGGGGATGATGTGGTCCACGTGAAGAGTCGCCTCTTTCCTGGTCACCCCGCATAGCGTGCAGCGTCCCCCGGACGCGGCTAGAGCCTGGTAGCGAAGGACCTCGGGGACGGGGTCGGTCTCAAGCATCCGGTAGGCCCAGACATCGAGCCCCCGCTCCTGGAGGAAGGTCTGGAGGCGCTGCTCGCAAAGGAGCCGCACCCTGGATCGCTGCTCGAAGGTCAGGGGTCCCGTGGCCAGGGTGATGAGGTCCCCGGCCTGGGTCACGACCTTGTGCTTCTTCAGCACCGGCAGGGGCATCTGCTTGATACGGTTCTCGTAGAAGACGATCTGGCTCTCATCCTCCACCAGGAGGGACATGGCCAACTGGCGCAGGGTGGCCATCCCCCCGGCGGCCACCAGGCTCCTGATAAGGAGCGGCTGGTAGACATGGCTCAAACGCATCCGGTTCTCAAGGAAGTCCACGAAATCGTCGAAGGTCATGGCGCACCTCCCGTGCCAGGGTCCTGGGCGGGGAGAAGTGGACCCACGGGCCTCGACCCCGGGTACCGCCTCGCGCACCGCATCGGTTCAGGATTCGACAGGGCGCCGGCACTTCCTGGGGGACGAGACACCGGACAGGCAATGGATGGAAGGCGCTTTGACGGATCTGCCCGAAGACTGGAATCGAGAGATGACTGCAGGCCCGTTGAACACGGATTTTCGCACGGGGTTTCACCGTCAGACGCGTATAATAGGAGCCGCTGACCCGAACCTCAGAGAAACCGCAAGGTGAGCTTCCCGCCCTCGGGAAAGAGGAGACGGCTGGGCAGCCTGTCCCATCTTACCTGGCGCAGCACGGGATTGTGTGCCCGGCGAGGAAAGGTCACCACCACGTGCTCCCCCTTCACTTCCACCGTCCCCTTGCCGGCCACAAAGTGGCGATACAGCTTGGGCGCGTGGCAGTCCTCGAAGCCGCGCAGCTGCCTGGCCAGCATGCCGTAGAGTGTATCCGCAATCATGGTCAGTGTGATGTCGAAGTGCACCTTGGTCAGGATGGGTGAGGAGAGGGCGTTGAGGTGGAAGAAGTTCACCGCCTCGGCAATGCCGTTCTCCACCCGCCAGCGGCGGGCGTAATGGCCCACCAGGAGTTCCGCCGGCATCTCGAAGTCGTTGCTGATGAGAAAGGTGGGCTTCTCCCGCCCCTGACCGCGCACAATCACCTGCCGCACCTCGCCCTTGTAGCCGCGCACGCTGACGGTGGACTCATGCACTTCGGGGCAGGGGTACTTGCGCTTGGCGTGGGGGATGTGGATGCGCCGCCACTCCTGGCGCTCCTCCGCCTCCTGCAAGAGCCGGTCGCCCCGCCGGCGCAGGGTGATGAACTTGATCTGCTGCCCGTTGAGCTGCGAGAGATGGGCATAGGTGGTGAAGCGGGCATCGAAGATCAGGGTCGGCCGCAGGCCGCGGCGGATGCGCTGCCAGAAGGCGAGGAACTCCAGGGCCTGCTCGCTGGCCTCCTGGCGCACGATGTCCGCCTGGGTGTAGAGCAGCAGCTTGGACTGGGCGTCCTGGGCAAACAGGGTGAGCGCTGCCTTCACGCGCCGACCCCGGGCTCCCGCCCAGTGGCGCTCCAGCACCGACTCGTCCCCGTAGTGGGGCACCGCATGCAGGTCCAGGTTGACGACGCGTCCATCGTACAGGCCCAGGCGGTAGGCGCGCTTCACGACGGCCTGCTGCAGGCGGCGGATGTGCACTTCGTCCAAGCCAAAGGAGTAGGTGGACAAGGCCGTGCACTTGGGCAGGACGTTCAGGCCGGCGAACAACCCCAGGCCGGGATCGAAGGCGTGATCGCCCACGTGGGCCCAGCGTTCGGTGCCCAACAGCTTAAGGCCCAGGAAGGCCAGCAGATAGCTCGTCGCCGGGATCAGGCGGCTGCCGGGCAGGCCGGCTTCCCGCACCATGGCGACCGGATCCAGCTGAGCGAGGAAGGGCAGGAAGAGGAAGACCCCGGTGGCCGAGGACTCGAAGCGCTGGCCCTCCAGGGCGGCCGGTTCGATGGCCTCTGCCCTCTCGGGTACGGCGGCACCCTTGACGGTGAGCCCGATCTTGAGACGCGTGCGCCGGGGCAGTCTGGGGAAGCCTTCTTGGGCCAGGACGCGCTCGATGGTGCGCACGCTGATGGCCTCACCGTCCTGGGCCAGTAGCTCGCCGATCTCGCCGGCGGAAAGACGCTGTTCTCTCCAGGCGCGGATCTTGACCCGGATCTCCGCCGTGACGCGCCGGCGGCCGTTAGGGCCCTGGGTGGCCAGTTCATCGAAGTCGATCTTGCCACTGCGAAACAGATGGCGCAGGAGGTTGACGTACTGAGGGGTGTAGCCGAAGCGCTCGGCGACGAGCCGGGCAGGCAAGCGCTCGACGAAGGAGGCGCGCAACGCCTCGTATCGCTGCCGCCAGCCGGATTGGGGACGGGTGAAGTAGGTTTCGTCCCGCATGGCTATATTATAGTCTATGACGGCTACGATGTCCAGTGCGAGAAGCTAAAACATTCGTGTGTCTGGCTGCCATGGTGGCTTCCGCCCCGGCGGGTTGTGCGCAAAACGCCTGTTGGAACGCCATACGAGGCATTCCCGCCTGCATGCGGGGTCAGGCGGTGCTGCACGTTTTAACCTGGCGCTGGCCCCGCCATCACCGTCATCCGGCATAATGCTCGGGGAAGACGCGCCTGCGGAAACCCCTGCGTGGTGTTCCTTTCCAGCATTCCCACCCCGACGATTCTTAGGGGCGAACCCGGTGCGAAAATCCGTGTTTTATATCGGTTAACTGATATCCCTTCGGTAACATTTTAGGCCGGTTGATTCGCAGACTTTACGGGAAACCGCGGCACTGATACAATCAGAGGGAAAATATGTTAAGGAGGCAAAGACTGATGTCAGAAGCGAAACCCCGGGAACTTAAAACCACCGCTGTGGAGGGCTTTTCCAAGCGTCAGTTGGAGGAACACCACGGAGTACTCTATATAGGGTATGTAAACAAGTTAAACGAAATTCGCCGTCTTCAGGGTGAAGCAGACCACAGCAAGGCTAATCAGACTTACAGTGACCTGCGGGCTCTTAAAGTCGAGGAAAGTTTCGCCTTAAACGGCATCAAGCTGCACGAGTACTACTTTGACAACATAGGCGGCCTGGGCGGCCGCGCCCACGGCCGCGCTCTCGAACTTATACAGCGGGACTTCGGCTCTTTTGAAATGTGGCAGACTGATTTTAAAGCCTCGGGACTGGCGCTGCGGGGCTGGGTAGTGCTGGCCTACGACCCCTATGACGGACGCCTGCACAACTTCGGCTCCGACTCGCACAACCTGGGCCCCATCTGGGATGCCGTGCCTGTACTGGTCATGGACACTTACGAGCACGCCTACATGATCGATTACGGTGTAAAGCGCCCACCTTACATTGAAGCCTTTATGAAAGTCATTGACTGGGATGTGGTCAACGAGCGCCTGGCTGCACTGGAAAAATAGCTTACCGGCTTCCCGGCCAAGAAGAGTCCGCTAAACAGGAGCGTGCCGGGGAGAACGGTTTGGACTGCCGGCAGGCGGTTAAACCCCGGCGCGCCAGATTTCGCCGCCGGCCAAGAAATCTCCCACCCTTAAAATAAATCGGAGGTGTCTGCGGTGCAAAAATGGGTATGCACTGTCTGCGGTTATGTCTACAATCCGGAGGAAGGCGACCCGAACAACGGTATTGACCCGGGAACCCTGTTTAACGAGCTGCCGGATGATTGGGTCTGCCCGGACTGCGGGGTCGGCAAAGACATGTTTGAAC
>DOZU01000021.1 GCA_003517845.1 Clostridiales bacterium
CCAGAAGGTCTCGAACCGCGTACGATCTCCGGCGTCGTCCGAGCCGTAACCCACGGCGGACAGGTAGTTCGTCAGCGCATCAAACCAGACGTATATGACGTGGTCCGGATCGAAGGGTACGGGGATTCCCCAGCGGAAAGACGTGCGGGAGACGCAAAGGTCCTCAAGACCGGCGCGGACGAAATTCACCATTTCGTTGCGGCGGGAGACGGGCTGAATGAAGTCCGGATGCGTGGCGATATGGTCGAGCCAGCGCTCAGCATACCGTGACAGCCGGAAGAAATATGCCGGCTCCTCAAGGAACTCCACCGGGCGCTGGCAATCCGGGCAAAGGTTACGGTCAAGCTGTCGTTCCAGCCAAAAGGTCTCGCAGGGCGTGCAATACCACCCTTGATATCGGCCAAGATAGATATCCCCTTGCCGGTGCACTTGCTCGAACAAGTGCCGGACTGCCCGCTGGTGTCGCGGTTCTGAGGTGCGAATGAAGTCGTCATGGCTGATCCCGAGGGCATCCCAGAGCCGCTTGATCCGTTCGGCCATCCGGGTGACGAACTCGGCGGGAGTGTCACCCAGCTGGCATGCCTTGCGCTCGATTTTCTGTCCATGCTCGTCCGTGCCGGTGAGAAAGAAGGTCTTGGTCCCGTGCAGGCGGTGCCACCGCGCTATCGCATCGGCGGCGACGGTCGTGTAAGCATGGCCGATGTGCAGGTCGGAGTCCGGGTAGTAGATGGGAGTGGTGATGTAAAATCGATCGGGCACAGGAGGGCCCTCCTCGCCAGCCGGACTTAGGCTCACTATACATAGGTCGCCTTCTGACTGTCAAGGCGGGCTGTCAGCATGACCGCCGAGTAACTCGGAGAGCGGGCGCGAGAGGGAGTGGCCCAGCGGTAATGGGTAAAAGCCCATTATTCAATTGTTAGGAATCCTAAAAAGGGGCTCTTGCTGCAATAAAGTTTTCCAGGTATTGACTAATGCGGTCTGCCCTGGTAACATCGTGACGGAGATGTCGAAAACTGTCGTAAGGGGGAGCGGATTGCAGTGAAGTCGACAGGAATCGTGCGCAAGGTGGATGAGTTGGGACGGGTGGTGATCCCCATTGAACTCCGGCGTACCCTGGACATCGAGGAGAAGGATGCGCTGGAGATCTATGTGGACGGCGAGAAGATCATCCTTCGCAAGTATGAGCCAGCCTGCATCTTCTGTGGGAATGCCGACGAGGTCGACAATTTCCGCGGTAAGAAGGTGTGCAGGCACTGCATGGAGACAATGCAGGCAAAAGTGTGCTGATACTGAGGATCAGCGAGGAAGAGCCGGATCGGTGACCTCGGGGTCCCGGATGGCCTTGTATATGGTCTGTCGGGACACCCCTGTCGCCTCAGCCACATGGCGCACAGCTTGACTGATTGACTCGCCGGAAGCCACGCGCAGGTGCACTGCGTCGGCGAGGGACCCGGGGGAACAGGCTGCCCGCGCGGGAGTACCGCCCGCAATTACGAGTGTGTACTCCCCCCGGGGGCAGCCGTCCGGAAAGCGCTGGGCGAGTTGTTGCCGGACATGGTCGGGTGTGCCTGCCAGAACTTCCTCATGGAGTTTGGTCATCTCCCTGGCCAGCGCCGTCTGGGCTTCCGGGGCCAGTTCAGCCAGATCGGCGAGCAGGTCGAGAACGCGGTGCGGTGCCTCGAATGCCACCAACGGAGTTCCCGCGGCCAGCACCTTGCTGAGAAGGCGCCGGCGCGGTCCAGGGCGGCGGGGCAGGAATCCCAGGAACCACCAGGTCGGCGCCGCGATCCCCGACAAAGCCAGGGCCGCCACGGCGGCGCTAGGCCCGGGGATGCATGTGACCAGAAAACCCTGGCGGCGTGCCTCGGCCACCAATTCCGCCCCCGGGTCGGATATGCCGGGCATGCCGGCATCGGATACGAGAGCGACATCTCGGCCTTGCGCCAGTTCGGCCAGGATAGCGCGGCATTTGAAGCGGGCATTGTGCTGCCCATAGCTAGTAACGGCCACAGCCACCTGGTAGCGCTGAAGGAGCTTTCGAACCTGCCGGGTGTCTTCAGCGGCAACCAGCTTGACCGCGCGCAGCACGTTCAGGGCCCGTAAGGTGATGTCCTCAAGGTTGCCGATCGGGGTTCCGACCAGGTACAAGACGCCGCTCACGAGCCGCCTTGAACCGCTACTTGGTGGGCGGGGAAGGTCTGCTCCGATCGGTCGGCGATGGCGACGGTAACGGTGCCACGGGTAAGGTTGGTGGAGGTCACGCGCCCTTCACCCTGCGGCGTGACCACGGTTGCCCCGACGGCCGGAAGCGATGCTCGGCACTTGTCGTATTGCTCGCACTCGAATCTCAGGCAACACATCAGGCGCCCGCAGACGCCAGAAATCTTGGCCGGATTCAAGCTGAGATTCTGGTCCTTGGCCATTCGAATGGAGACGGGCTGGAACTCGGTCAGGAAGGAGCAGCAACAGAGTTCACGCCCGCAGGGACCAAGGCCGCCCAGCAATTTGGCCTCATCCCTGACGCCAATCTGTCGCAGCTCGATCCGAGCTCGGAACGTGGCAGCCAGGTCTTTGACCAGTTCCCGGAAATCGACCCGCTCTTCCGCCGTGAAGTAGAAGATGATCCTGCTGCCGTCGAAGCTGTATTCGACATCCACGAGGCTCAAGTCCAAGCCGTGCGACTCTATCTTCCGGCGCGCAACGCCATGAGCGTCGCGCTCGCGGGCGCGATTGGCCCGGGCCGTCTCCAGGTCCTCAGGAGTGGCTTTGCGAAGGACGCGTTTGAGCGGCAGGGTAACTTCGGCGTCGGAGACGGACCGGACCGACGCCGCCACGCGTCCGAGTTCCGTACCGCGCACCGTCTCCACCACCACCCGGTCACCCGGAGCCAGTTCAGATCCCGCCGGATCGAAATAGTAAACCCTGCCCGCCCGCCTGAAACAGACGCCGACAACTTGAGGCATTCCTCTCATGCCCCCTCGATCATGCGTAGTACCAGGAGGTCAAGGCACAGTCTTCGCGCTACGTTCTGCCGGACCGCCTCGCGAACATGAGCAACCGCCATTGAGGCTTGCAAGAGCCACACGGGCTGCTGCCGGCTGGCCATGGCCGCTATCCAGTCTACTCGGTCGCGATTCACGAGTAGCAGGCGATCGGCCGTGATCCGCCAGACAAGCAGATCCCTCAGGCACAGCTGCAAGACATCCAGGAAATTCAGCGTGCCCCGTCGATCCCGAGTGTAGGTTTCGAGTTCTGAAGCTATGCCATACAAGTTGGCAGGTTCGCCGTTCAGCGTCTGCTCAAGGAACTGCTCTACTCGGACCCGGCCCGCCAACAAGTCCTCGCCCTTCATCAAGCGAAGGGCTAGTCCAGGATTACCCTGGGCCAAGGCCGCCGCCAGTCGAGGTGGCACGGTCGACGCTTCTTGTTCGAGGCGGGCCGCCAACACCCCTTCCGGCCAAGGTCGGAAGTCCAAGACGTGGCATCGCGATCGTATGGTCGGCAAGACCGCCTGCCCGTTCTCGGCCAGCAACACCAGAATCGCGTGTGCTGGCGGGTCCTCCAACACCGCCAGCAATGCGTTGCCGGCTTCCATGGTGAGGCGGTCGGCTTGCTCGAAGATGCACACCCGGCAACTGCCCCCTGCGGGTTTTAGCAGCAGCCATTGGTGCGCCTCGCGGACTTGGTCGATTTTGAGGGTGGCCCCGTTCGGCACTACGACCCGCACCTCGGGGTGCGTGTCGCGGGTTATGCGTAGGCACGCGGAACACTGGCCGCAGGGTTCTCCCGCCCTCAATCGGTCGCAGCTAAGGAGTCTGGCCAGTTGCCGGGCGGCCTCCCGCTTGCCCATGCCCGCTGGTCCGAGGAACAGGTAAGCATGTCCGACCCGCCCGGCAACAACCCACCGCCTTAGAATTTCGGCCGGCGCCAACCACCGCGCTGAATCAGGCTCTCTCGTACCGTTCCACGGAGAGGACAAAAATGGTTGCTCCCCCAATGAGCACTTCCACCGGGTACGGGACGTAAGA
>DOZU01000129.1 GCA_003517845.1 Clostridiales bacterium
TCAAGAGCGGCACAATGGTGCCACCCTCCCTGCCCCCCCCCACAACGACGCCACCTTGGCGCAAGGTGACCGGATCGGGAGAGGCGAAGAGCTTGAAGAACCTGGGGGCGTTTTCATCCCAGCCGTCCCACCAGTCATCGAACCGCTCGGCCAGCAGGTACTCCTCCATCTTCATCTCCTTGACCTTGTAAGGACCGCTGCCTGCGTCGTTGGTCAGGAGCCACTCCTTGCCGTAGTCCCCCATGTCGCCGTACGGACCGGATCGCCGGTTGGCGAGGACCTGACGCTTGTTCAGGACGTAGAACCTGACCAGGGCCGAGATGAAGGGAGCGAAGGGCTCGTTCAACGTCATCTTCACGGTGTAGCGGTCGACCACGCTGACCGAGGTCACGTGCAGGAACAGGTAGGCGAAACCCTGGCCGATGGTGAGCAGCCGTTTCATTGAGAACTCAACGTCTTCGGCCGTCAGCTCGTCGCCGTTGTGGAACTTGACTCCGGTGCGCAGGTAAAAGGTGTACTCCAGGCCATCGGGGGAGACATCCCACCTGGTTGCCAGGTGGGGCCGGACAGTACCGTCAAAGTTGGGGAACACGAGACTGTCGTACAGGTTCACCAGGGAGATGCTGTCGGAGAAGTCGTTGCCGACGGCCGGATCGATATAGGTCGGCCAATCCGAATCCAGCCGCACTATCGAATCCTCGGGTTTCGGCTCGGCCGGCCCGGTGGGAGCGGCCGGGCGGCAACCTGCCGCCACGCTCGCCATCAGAGCCATCACCGTTAGCGCGGCCACCATTCTGGCGCCCAGCACCATTCGCGTCACGGACATGAGACCTCCTCTCCTTCTGTCGATCACAGCCCAACGGGAACCGTGGTCAGGCGGCGACCTCGCCGCTCGTGTTGGGGCGGGAACCGGGCGGGCCGGAGCGTCACCTTCCTACGCCGGCGGCCAGCTCCGCCAGCCGACGGTGCACCAGCTTGCCCCGGTCCATGATCAGCTGCCCGTCCATCCACACTGAGGAATTGAGGCAGATCCCGTCGGCGTGGGACGCGGCAGCTCCTACCGTCCCCATGAAGAACGGGCCTTGAAAGCCGATTCCCCACTCGGTGCTGCCCCAGACCCGCTCGTCTTCGGTGCACAGTCCCGAGAGGCGGGCACCAGGGTTGAACCCGTAGCAGACGTGCGCCAGGTGGTACATCCTGGGGTCGGCCAGCTTTTCCAGCCAATCCCGAAGCCTGGCAGCTTCGGCACCCCCTGCGATATCCTTGATGACTCCGGACTTCACCGTCAAGCGGATTGGCTCGCGCAAGACTCCGAGGTCCGCTTCGCCACCTCCGGAGAAGGACCCGTCAAAGACGATGGTCCCGGCGATCGTGCTCTCGACCGGCGCCCAGCCGATCTGTCCGAGCAGGAAGTGCGCTCCAGGCGTGTCGGCGAACAACTCATTGGTGACCGGGCGGTCGGGGTCATTATCGAAGCTCACGTCGGTTCCCGCGGGAGTGGTGATCCGCATGCGCCGCGCCTTGCGGGTCATGCCGACGACCTCGCTCTGGAACGCATACTGGGCCTTGATGTCGATCTTGCCGATGCAGCGCACTATCTGATCGGTGTCCAGACCACCCAGGAACAGGTAGCGCACGCGGGTCCCGCCCATGGCCTCCAGCCAGGGTGACGAGTACAGGAGCCACTGGTTGTTGAACTCGATCCAGACATCGGTGCTGGGTATGGCTGCCTTGAGCCCGTCCGGCAGTCGCGGGTCAGCCACTTTGCCATACCCGGCGGGCGTCGAGTGCCAGGCCACCATCACCTTGGCCCCCGCACTCTCGCCGGCCTTGGCCGTCTCCTCCGCCGGCCGCCATTCGGTAGCAGAGTCCGCCGTGATGAGAACGCTTTCCCCTGGCTTCACCTTGCATAGCTCGTTGACCACCACATGAGCTGCCCTGGCCAGCTCGAGGTCCTGGATAGACGGCACCGGTCCCACCTCCGGGCAAGCTAGAACTGGTCTGACACTGGTCCGGGCGTTCAACAGACGGAGGGGGGAACCCTTTGGCCGAGCGGCCAAAAAATGCCAGCCGGATCCAGCTACGGGAACAATGAGAGCCGGCACGAGCTGCCGCGCGTAGCAGCTATCCTCCATCCGCCATCCCGGTTCCTGTCCGATTCGAACAAGAACCGGCCCGGAGGTTGGCCAAACAGGCCAGGCGTCAGACGAGCTTGCGGAGTGCCAAGGCCGGCTCCGTCTCGAGCGTATGCTCCAGCGGATCGCGCCCGAGGAGTCGGCGGATCCGCTCAAGTCGATAGCGAACCGTGTTGCGGTGGATGTGCAACCGGGTGGCTGCCTGCTCAATATTCCCGCGGCAGGCAAGCACCGTCTCCAGGGTGCTGACCAGCGGTTCAGCCCGCGCCCAGGGCAGGTTCAGGAGGGGGTCGAGGTTCCGGGCCACGAAAGCCCGCGCCTCGTCTGAGCCTTTCATCGCGTGGAGAAGTTGATAGGCTCCCATCTCATCCCAGCAATGAACCGAGCGGGGCCCCCGAATACGGCGCCCGATGTCTATCGCAGCCTGGGCGGTGCGGAACCCGTGGGGTAGCTGGCTGAGGTCCCGGCAGAAGGCGCTCACGCCCACTGATACGGTGGTGGGCGCCAACCGGCTGGCCGCTTCTTCACAGAGCCGCTGGGCCAGGCACCTGGCCCGGTTGAGCACCTCGGCCCGGCGCACTCCGGTGAAGCGCGGGAGGAGCACGACCGAGTCACTGCGGGTGACGACCACCG
>DOZU01000052.1 GCA_003517845.1 Clostridiales bacterium
TTGCGGAAGTCATCGATCATGCCCAGACCCAGTACCAGCAGGCCGCCGAAGAGGATGGCCCGCACGTCCCGGCTGCCGATGCCCGAGGTCACCAGCGCTCCGGCGGCGAAAGCCAGGTAGATTGCCAACCCTCCCAGATGAGGGACGGCGCGCTTGTGGACGCTGCGGCCGACCGGTCGGTCCAAGGCATCCAGGCGGATGGCCATCCGGCGGATAACGGGTGTCACGACGAACCCAACCGCCGCCGCCGCGAGAAAGCCCATCAGGTACGATAGCAAGTCTTCGGCCCTCCTTCATGCCCGGTGCCCCTCCCCGTTCGACATGCGGCATAGCCTTACCTGCTTCGGCGCAGGAGGAGAGGGGGGGCCCGCCCCGAAGTATTCCCCGTCTCCACTCGGCGGTGGGGCTGTCCGCCGCTTGCGGGATGATGCCATGAGCGCCGATGAGTTGCTGCTGGCCAGGCTTCATCTGGGGGCCGTCTTGCCGCTGCTCGAAGATGTAGTGGCCCGGGATTCGGCCGCGCGCGAAGCGGTTCGCGGGTGGAACTTCTCCTTGCGGTTGCAGTTGCCGGGCGGTGACCCGGCTACCGTGTTGCAGTTCCGTCACGGGAGACTGGAGGTCCGCATCGAGCCCACGCGCAGCTTGTTGCCTACCCTGACTTTCCGCGATCCGAGGCATCTCAATGACTCGTTTCGGGGATGCGCGGTCGCGCGTCCCCGACCCAATCCGCTGGTACTTGGCCACCTCCGGCCGGTGCTTGGCCTCGACCGTGTGCTGGGCCGACTTGAAACCTATCTCCGGCCCCCGCCCGAGCGGCTGGTCGAGCCAGAGGATTTCGCCTTCTGCGTCAAGCTCGCCTTATATGGACTGGCATTCGGGATCAAGCAAGTAGGCGAACATGACCCGGTCCTGGCTCCCCTGTCCCGGTTTATCCCCGACGGGGTGCTAGGCATTGAGGTGGCGGATGGTCCTGCCGCCCATATCGGCGTCCGGCGGGGGAGTTTCTTTCCCGGCCGGGGTAGGGCTGACCGGCCCAATGCCCTTATGGTCCTGAGCGATCTGCCGGCCGCCTGGGACTTGCTGCAGGGACGTCTGGACGTGTTCGCCGCAGTGGGCTCCGGACGTATTCGCCTGAGCGGTTTCATCCCCTTGCTCGAAGGCATGAACCCGCTCATGGACCGCCTGGCGGCATGCCTGGCTACCCCGGCGCCCGACGGAAGGGAGGAGGTCCGGGCAGGATGAGCGGAGAGCGCGAGCCGTATCGCTTTGATCGGTCCCAGGAGTTGTTCGCCCGGGCTGCCGCCGTCATCCCCCGGGGCATATACGGCCACTTGTCCCCCGTCCTCACCGTCCCCGGGTCCTTCCCGTATTTCGCCGCCCGGGCCTCGGGTTGCCGCTATACGGATGTAGATGGCAACGAGTTCATCGATTACATGTGCGGATACGGTCCCATCGTCCTCGGTTACCGCCATCCGGCCGTGGAACAGGCCGTGGCGGACCAGGTGGCGGCGCTCGACTGCGCCAATCATCCCGCGCCCGTAATGGTGGAACTGGCCGAGTTGATGGTGGAGTTGATCCCGGCGGCGGACTGGGTGGTGTTCGTCAAGAACGGGGGCGACGCCACCACGTTCTCGCTGCTGGTCGCGCGCGCCCATACCGGCCGCAAGAAGATCATCCGGGTTCGAGGCCACTACCACGGCGTGGCCCCCTGGTGCACCTCCCTGGGCCATGGCGGCATAACCCCCGAGGACCATCTCAACCTGTTGTTGGTGGAATGGAATGATCTGGATGGCCTGCAGGCGGTGGCCAGGAGACATCGGGGTGAGATCGCCGGTTTCATTGCCACTCCTTATCACCACGCCACTTTCGCCGACCAGGTTATGCCCGCTCCCGGCTACTGGCAGGGCGTGGTCGAACTCTGCCGGACTGAAGGCATCGTGCTGATCGTCGACGACGTCCGGGCCGGTTTCCGCCTGCATCTGGGCGGCTCTGCGGAGCACTTCGGTTTTCGTCCCGACCTGACCTGTTTCGGCAAGGCAATGGGCAACGGCCACCCCATTTCCGCCTGTGTGGGCCGGCGAGAACTGATGGCCGCCGCCTCGCGGGTATTCTATACCGGGTCATACTGGTTCGCGGCCGCGCCCATGGCCGCCGCGGTCACTACCCTGAAGGAACTGCGGGACACCGATGCCCTGGCCCGCATGCGGGCCGCCGGACGCGAACTGGCGGCCGGACTCCGGGAAATGGGCGTGCGCCACGGGATGGAGGTCACCGTGTCGGGACCGGAGGCCATGCCTTACTTGCGGTTCACAGCCGACCGCGATCTCTACCTGACGCAGATCTTCTGCGCGGAAGTGACGCGGCGGGGGTCTTTCTTCCATCCGCACCACAACTGGTTCCTTTGTGCTGCCCACGACCGGGGGGATGTGGCCGAGACGCTGACCCATGCCGAGGAAGGATTCAAGGCGGTACGGGGCAGTTACGCCCGCCATGCCCGGCAGTAGTCTTTCGACCAGGGGAGTTGTGATCGATGGGCCTTACCGACAGCCAAGTGGCCACCCTCAAGCTGAAAGCCCAGCAGATCCGCCGCAAGACGATCGAGACCGTGGTCTGGGCGGGCGGAGGCCACCTGGGAGGCGCCCTGAGCCAGGTGGAAATCATGGTCCTGCTATATTACCACTTCCTGAATATCGACCCGAAACGCCCGGACTGGGCGGACCGCGACCGGGTGGTGCTATCCAAGGGCCATGGAGGGATCGGGTACGCCCCCTTGCTCGCCGACCGCGGCTATTTCTCGGAGGGGCTCCTGGAGGAGTTCAACCACACCGGGTCTCCTTTTGGTATGCACCTTGACCGCCTGAAGGTACCGGGGGTAGACGCATCCACGGGCTCGCTGGGTCATGGCCTGCCCATGGCGGTCGGCATGGCCCTGGGAGCCAGGTTGAAGGGGGCGGCCTGGCGGACCTACTGCATCCTGGGCGATGGGGAGTGCAATGAGGGCAGCGTATGGGAAGCGGCGATGGCGGCCGCCCACTTCCGCCTGGACACCCTCACCGCCCTCATCGATCGGAACGGCCTGTGCATCGACGGCACGACCGAAGCGATCATGGCCCTCGAGCCGTTGGCCGACAAGTGGCGAGCCTTCGGCTGGGAAGTCACGGCGGTGGACGGCCACGACTTCCGGGAACTGGCCGGGGCCATTGAGGCCGCCCGGCGATCGACCGGGCGACCGACGGCGATCATCGCCCGGACCGTGAAGGGCAAGGGCGTGGACTTCATGGAAGACCAGGCCGCCTGGCATTACGGTGGCCTGGATTCGGAGCGGGCGGCGCTCGCCCTGCAGTCGATTGACCGGCGTTCCGATACCGCCGGACCCGGGAGGAGAGCACCGTGAGCGGCACCGGACTTACCTATCACGTCTATGACGTGAATCACATGACTCCGGCCGAGATTTACGGTCAGGTCCTCACCCAGCTCGGCGAAGGGCGGGAGGACATAGTAGCCCTCACCGCCGACCTCGCGCGCTCCACCAAAATCGGCAAGTTCGGCGAGCGTTTTCCCGGGCGCTTCTTCAATGTCGGCATAGCCGAACAGAACATGTTCGGCATCGCCGCGGGGCTGGCCCTGGCGGGTTTCACTCCCTTCGTGTCCACTTTCGCCGTATTCGCCGCCCTGCGCGCCGCCGAACAGGTACGTACCGATATCTGTTACCAGAACCTCAACTGCAAGATCATCGCCACCCATTCCGGCATCTCTTTCGGTCAGGCGGGGAGCACGCACCACTGCACGGAGGATCTGGCGGTCATGCGATCTTTCGCCAACTTGACCGTGATTGCCCCGGCGGACGGCTATGAGACGGCCAATGCCGTGCGGGCTTGCCTGGACCGGCAAGGACCCGTCTACATCCGCATCGGCCGGGGATTCGAGCAGACCGTGCACCCGGGAGAGGACTACGGTTTCGAGCTTGGCCGGGCGGTGACGATGCGGGATGGCGCCGATCTGACGGTGATCGCCTGTGGACCCTGCGTCCTTCACGCGGTCGAGGCGGCCAAGACCCTGGCGGACAGTCAAGGGGCCGGCGTACGCGTGTTGAACATGCACACGATCAAGCCGCTGGACCGCGAGGCGGTGCTGGCCGCCGCCGCCGAGACCCGCCGGATCATCACCGTCGAGAACCACAGCATAATCGGCGGTTTGGGCAGCGCGGTGGCTGAGGTCATCGCCGAGTCGGGTCTCCCCTGCCGCCTGGTCCGCCTCGGCATCCCTGACGTATTCGCCATCGTGGGATATACCGACGACCTGTACAACCTCTATAAGATCGATGCGGCGGGAATCGGGGAGGCGGCGGCTCAACTGCTGGGCGTACAGGTGCAAGCGGAAGACGACTGGGAGGACGAGCTATAGGAGGCCTGGTGGGAGATGCCGGATCGCGAACGAATCCTGGCGACCTTGTTGATGAATGCGGCCCTCCCCCTCACCCGGACCTTGCTCGCGGAACGACCCGGTCTCGCCCGCCGCTACGGGGGGTGGAACCGCGTCGTGCAGTTTCAGGTGGTCGGCGACCCCGATCTGGCGTGTTATCTGGAGTTCACTGCTGGGCAACTGGCGTTCGTCCGCGGCCGACACCGGGCTCCGACGATCGACTTCCGGTTCCGCCGGCCGGCGGCCTTCAGTGCCCTGCTCACCGGCAAGCCTGCCCTGCCGGCCATCCGGGGCGCCCTGCGCCACCCCGGAACGCTGCTCGGCGTCCTCCCGCTATTGCTCGGCCTGACCATCCTCCTGCCCGGCAAACGACCGCGAGATCCCGCCGGTCGCGAACTCAAAGTGAGACTGCTCCTGTACTTCATCACTGTAGCCCTTTCGCAGCTAAATCAGGCAGCTGATCCGGGGATGCGGAGGTTCACGGCGAAGATGCCGGATCGCATCTTCCAGTGGTCGGTCGAGCCCGATGGCCCCGCGGCCTATCTCCGCGTGTGCCAAGGCAAGACCAGGGCGGGGAAGGGCCTCTATCCGGGGCGGCGGCCCTTCGTTCACATGCGGTTTGAGTCGGTCGACGACGCCTTTCTGGTGTTGACCGGCCAGGTGGACAACGTCGAGGCCATGCGACGGGGGATGCTGGTGGTCGACGGCTCCCCGGAATACAGCAAGGATATATCCGCCATCATGAAGCGCATCGAGGCGCTGATCGCCTGAAGCTCGTTCAACCCGGCCGAGTGCCCGCGGTTATTCCGAAGCCGCCGCAAACCACTCGGCCACGAACGCTCTGGCCATGGCAGCCACCCTGGTTGCTTGCTGACATGCTTCGTCGGCGTCTTCGCGCTTGTACTCCTCAGACGGGATCCACAGACGGTCGTCACCGGTCATTCCGGGGTAGCGGCTGAGGCTGACTTCGGGCTCCATTCGTGCCGATAGCATGGCCGCCTCAAGGAGGTCCGGTTGCCAACGGGCAGGAGACTCCCCTTTGTCCAGCGTTCTGATCAGGATCTCTCCGACGGAATGGGTCCTCGGGAAGATCCCCTCCTGTGGCGCCGGGGATTGATGCCCTCGGCAACGACGAGGACGTCCAGGTCAGATGATGGAGAGGCGAGACCCTTGACCTGCGAGCCAAAAGTCACCGCCGCAATGATCCTGAAGCGGAGCGAAGCTGCTTTTAGCGCGGACCCCACTCCCGTCAACGCGAAGTCCTTCGTCATCGGTCAACCTCCCGGACCGGCAAGGCTCAGGTATCCCTTGTCGAGGAGTTTAGCCAGATGTTGCTCGAGCGCTCCCGCCGTGTCCACCCCGTATTGCTCCTCAAGCACGTACATCATGGTGATGGCGGTCTGGGCGACGTCCAAGAGGTCAAGGGCGACGCGGCCCAGGGCCGGCCCCCGCTCACTCTCCGCCCGAAGCGTCAGGATGGTCTTTGCCAGTTCGCCCGCTTCCTCCATCAGCTTCAGGGCCGTGCCCTCCAGGGTCGGTTCCAGGCGGTTGAGTCGGGGCAGAGCGATGGTTCGGGTGTTCACGTAGTTCAACCGGGCCCTCTCCTCTCACGAACTCCACGCCGGCCTCCTCCAGCAGTTGATGGGCGAGTTGGTCGGGGTAGGAGTCGACGAATACCACTCTCCTGACGCCGGCGTTGATCAGCATCTTGGCGCAGATGACGCAAGGGGCGGATGTGCAGTACAAGGTCGACCCTTGCACGCTGATCCCATGCAGCGCTGCCTGAACCAGCGCATTCTGCTCCGCGTGCAGTCCCCGGCACAGATCATGCCGCTCTCCTGACGGCACACCCAGCCGCTCCCGCATGCATCCCGCCTCACCGCAGTGCTCCAGACCCGCCGGGGCGCCGTTGTAGCCGGTGGTGAGGATCCGCTTGTCGCGGACCACGATCGCCCCTACCTGGCGGCGAAGACAGGTGGAGCGGCTGGCCACCGCCCAGGTGATTCCCAGGAAATAGGCATCCCAACTCGGACGGGATTTCAGGCTCAATGCCGGTAGCGCTCCTCGATCGCCGACAATTTGGCCACCCGGCGTTGGTGTCTGCCGGACTGAGGGGTGGCGCCGAGCCAAGTCCGGACGACTTCCAGCGCGAGCCCGCTGCCGATGACCCGGGCCCCCAGTGCCAGCACGTTGGCG
>DOZU01000089.1 GCA_003517845.1 Clostridiales bacterium
CTACGGCGGGTGCAAGGCCGGCGTCGGCGACGTGCTCATCGGCGCCGCGGCCGTCATGGCCGACTACAACGGCTGCGCTCGGGCGTCCCACATCCGGGAGAAGCTCATCGAGATGGCGCACCTCAACGAAACCCTGTATGCCTGCGGCCTCGCTTGCTCCTGCGAAGGGAAGGTGACGGCGTCGGGCACCTACCTGGTCGACTTGTTGCTGGCCAACGTGTGCAAGCAGAACGTAACCAGGTTCCCTTACGAGATCGCCAGACTGGCCGAGGACATCGCGGGGGGCCTGATGGTCACCATGCCCTCGGAGAGAGACTTCCGGAACCCGGAGGTCGGCCGCTTGATCGACAAGTACCTGTGTGGAGTCGAGGGAGTGCCTACCGAGCATCGCATGAGGATGCTCCGTCTCATCGAGAATCTCACCCTGGGGACGTCCGCGGTCGGCTATCGCACCGAGTCCCTGCACGGCGCGGGTTCGCCGCAAGCGCAGCGGATCATGATCGACCGGCAGTCGGATATCGCGGCCAAGAAGCGGCTGGCCAAGGCGATCGCCGGCATCGAACGGGAGTCTTAGCCGCGGCTCCCCGCTCGCCACCAACGATGGAGATACAGGAGCAATACCTTCGCCACCGCCGCCACCGGCACCGCCAGGAGGACCCCCGGGGCTCCTGCCAGCCGCGCTCCGGCCAACACGGCGAAGATCACCAGGACGGGATGGAGCCCGACCGATCCGCCCACCACCCGTGGCTGGAGGACGGCCGTCTCCAGTTGTTGAATAACCGTTAGCGCGACCACCGTCTTCACCGCCAGCCCCGGCGACTCGGCCATCGCCAGGATGACGGCGGGTATGGCCCCGAGGATCGGGCCGAGATAAGGTATGACGTTGGTCACGCCAATGAACAGCCCAAGGAGCAGGGCAAACTCCAGGCCAAGGGCGAACAAGGCGAGGGCGGACACGAGTCCGGTCATGCCCGCTATCAGTAGCTGACTGCGCACGAATGCGCCGAGGACGGCATCGATCTCCCGCAGCAGCCCCAGCACCTCCGCACGGGCCTGCTCGGGTATCAAGTCGAGTGCGGACAGCCTCAAGCGGTCGATATCCCGCAGAAGGTAGAAGGCAATGACCGGCGCCAGGATCAGGCTGAAGGCGGTCGTGACCACCACCCCCAGTCCCGCCAAGGCGACCTCCACCCCCTGGACCAACGTCCGCTCCAGGTCGCGCAATCCCTGATCGACGGCTTGGCGGGCCGCCTCGGGCAGCGGGGTGCGGGTGTATCCCGCTTCGAGTCGAGTCAGCAAAGCCTCCAGGGTCCAGATCAGGCGGGGCAGATCGGCGGCTAATTCGGTGAGCTGGGCCAGTAGCTGGGGTATGAGGAACAGCAATAGGCCGGCGGTCCCCCCTCCCAGGGTGAGGTAGGTGACGGCCAGGGCCGCGAGCCGGGATAATCCCCTGCCGGCCAGCCAGCGGATGATCGGGTCCAGCAGGTAAGCGAGGGCCAGCGCCAACCCGAAGGGGGGCAAGACGGACCGGACTTGATAGGCCAGGAAAGCCAGGCCCCCCGCCAGCACAATCCAGATGAGCCGGCGGGGGGCGGACCCTACCGCAATCCTCTTCAGGACGTGACCTGGTCGATAGCCTGATCGACTTCCTGTTGAGCACGACTGAAGATCCGACCCGCCCGGCCGCGCAGCCCTTGACGGAACCGGGCCAACCCCGCCCGCGTCTCCGACTTCAGTTGCGGGTTAACCATGAAAACCGCCGCCACGCCTACCAACACGCCGAGGACCATCCCGCGCCAGAAAGAACCTCCGCTCATCGGCCCACGCCTCCTTGGCTCAACCGGGCCCGGCCCGGGACGTGGGCCACCTCTTTCCAGAAGATCAGCTCACCCTCGTCCCCAACCCGGAACAGCTGCCAGCCCCGGTCAGTTGACTCGAACTCGATGCAGCACTCCCGGCAGTAATACTGGCCGACGCCCAGACACCCGACCCCCCTGGCCCCGCAGGCAGGACAGGTCCACATCCGCTTCACCGGCCCCCACTGGCCCATCGCCGTCGCGCGCACCGGAAGTAGCGTGTCCGTCCGCTCGTCTCACCATTCCCGCTCGCCGCGCCGATGAGCGGCGTGGATGGTCCCGCCACCCACCAGCATTTCTCCCTGATAGAAGACCGCCGCCTGTCCGGGAGCCACCGCTCGCACCGGCGCGTCGAACAGGACTTCCACGGCAGGTCCCTGCTCGCGCTCCGGCACCGGGGCGGGACGGATGGTGGCGGCCAGTTCCTCCCCGCCGTAGCGCACCTTGACCGTGACCGCCAGGGGCCCCGTGAGCTCGGAGAAGGGCAGGAAGTTCACCCTTACCGCGATCAGGCGGGAGACCTCCAGATCGCGACGGCGGCCGACGATGACGGCATTCGCCGCCCGATCGAAGCCGACCACATATAGCGGGTGGGCCCAGCTCACGCCAATCCCCCGGCGTTGGCCGATCGTGTACCGGGGCATCCCCTGATGCAGGCCGAGCTGGCGACCGTCCACATGGTAGATGGGGCCGGGACGCAGGCAAGCAGGGTTCCGCTCCCGCAACAGCTCCGCATAGCCACCTGGCCCGACGAAGCAAATCTCCTGGCTGTCGGGTTTGGCCGCAACCCGTAGACCCAGGGCGCCTGCCAGCCGCCGTACGTCTCGTTTTTCGAGGCTGCGCAGCGGCCATAACAGCCGGTCCAGGGCAGCTTGGCGGAGCCCATACAGGACGTAGGTCTGATCTTTACTCGTGTCCCGCGCCCTCAATAGCACGCGACGGCCGGTGTGAGGCTCGCTGCCCGGCCGGGCGTAATGGCCGGTCGCCAACTTCCCTGCATCCAGGGCCCGCGCCCGCTCCAGCAGGATGCCGAACTTGATCTGCTCATTGCAGAGAATGCAGGGGTTGGGGGTGAGTCCAGAGGCGTAGTCCGCCAGGAACGGCTCGATGACTCGCGCCTCGAAAGCTTCGGTCAGGTTCAGGACGTAGTGGGGGATGCCAAGCCGCTCCGTCACTCGCCGGGCGTCCTCGACGGCCGCCAGCGAACAGCAACCGCCTTCCGCCGGCTCCGGCCCGTGCCAGAGCTTGAGGGTGACGCCGAGGACATCCCAACCCTGGTCGACCAGCAAGGCCGCGGCCACCGAGCTGTCGACCCCGCCACTCATGGCGACCACTACCCGCCGATCCCCGTTGTCACTCATGGTCTACATCGCCGTCAGCCATCGCGTCCTCCATCGTCGCGTACAGCATACCGCGAGCTGCCTTGTCGGTCAAAGTAAGGCCAATCTTTCCTCTTAACCGCGATCCTTCCAGGTAATCGCCGACAGCGCCCCGTATACGGCCATTCCGGCCCGGCCAGATTATTGGCGGCAAGCGCGCTAGCCAATCGTGGAGGGAGGTGTCAAGAAGATGCCCCAGCTTACGCAAACGGAAGTCTGGTTCCTGGACGAGGTCATCAAGAGCAATCGGCTGCTCATTTCCAAGCTGAGCGCTTACACGCAGATGACGTCCGACCCGCAGCTCCGACAGCTATGCCAGGACTGTCTTCACACCCATCAGCGGCACTTCAGCATGCTGGCCAGCCAAATCCGATGAACTGAGAGGATGACACCGAACATGGGAATGATCCAACCGGGGACCGGAATTCTGAATGACCGGGACATCGCCCAGGATCTGCTCACCAGCGAGAAGTATGTCACCGGGCTGGTGGGCACCGGAACGCTTGAGGCCTCCAACCCTCAGGTCCGTCAGACGCTGTCCCAGGTCCACAACGAGACGGAGTCCTCCAGCCGGAGGATTTTCGATTACCTCAACGCTCGGGGCTGGTACAACCCGAGGGTGGCCGATCCGCAAGCGGTGAGCGACTTGCGCCGGACGGTCGATGAGGCCAGCCGGGACATTCATCGCTCCTTCAGTGTGAGCGGGCCGGGGCCCGGGTCGGGTTACGGAGCACAGCCGGGGTACGGCGGCTATCAGGTGAGCAGCTCCGCCGGTCCGCTCCCCTCGTGGGCCTACCAGGACCCCTATCGTCGCGAGGAGCGGGGGTATGGGGGTTACCACGCGGGGGGATATGGCGGCTATGCCCCATCGCCCGCAACGGGCTCGGGATACCAGGCCGGCGGCTACGGAAGCTCGCTTCCGTCGTGGGCCTACCAGGAACCGCCCCGGCGCGAAGAACGGGGTTACTCCACCAGCAGCTACCAGTCGGGGAGCTACTCCCCCGGCTACAGCGGCTATCAGGGCTACGGCACCCGTTACTCCTGACCCGGTTGCGGCGACATGGGCGGGGGTCGAAGCGGCCCCCGCCCTAGGTAGCAGGCTTGGCCCGGGACCGATAGTCCTCGATCGCCTTGTGCAGCGCGTCAGCGGCCAGGTTCGAGCAGTGCAGCTTGGCCGGCGGCAGGCCGCCGAGGGCGGTAGCGACCTGGCGGTTGTTGACGGCCATCGCCTCCTCGAGCGTCTTGCCCTTGACCATCTCGGTGACGATGCTGGAAGTAGCTATCGCCGCCCCGCAACCGAAGGTCATGAACTTGATGTCGGCGATGCGGCCGTCCTTCACCTTGATCTCCATCTTCAT
>DOZU01000117.1 GCA_003517845.1 Clostridiales bacterium
CGGCCGGCATGAGCCGGCTTCGCCGGGCGATAAGTGATGCGCTGGAGACGGGAAGGTGACGGCGGTGGCCCGACGGTTACGCCTCAGCCCGGGGCTGGCCCTATTGCTGGTGGCGATGGCCTTGCTGGGAGTCGGACTCTTTCGGGGCGAAGCAACCGTCGTGCTGCGGTACGCCCGGCTGCTCTGCCTGGCCTGCATCGGCATCGGCCCCTGATATGCGCCGGCGCCACCTTCAGCTGCTGGCCGCAGTCGCAGCAAATATCCCGCTGCTACCCTGTTCGCGCGCGATCCCCGTCCCGATCCTTCACTGTCATGCTTGCCCGCTGGCAACGGGTGCGTGCCCGGTAGGCACCCTGCAGCACTTCATAATCCTCGGTCGGCCGCCGCTGTTCCTCCTGGGGATCGTGGGGATGGTCACCGCCCTGGCCGGCAGGGCGACCTGCGCCTTCCTGTGTCCGTTCGGGCTGGTGCAGGAATGGCTGCGGCAAGCAGGTCAGAAGTTGGGTCTGCGAGAACGGCGCGTGAGCAACGCCCATGCCTGGACGCGATGGGCGGTTTTGGGAGGGTTGGTAGTCGCGGCGCCGTCGCTCCTCGGCGAGCCGTGGTTCTGCAGGCTCTGCCCCAACGGCACCCTGTTCGCCGGCATCCCCCTCCTGATCCTCGATCCGGCCCTGCGGCCCCTGGCGGGGCCGTTGTTCGTCGTCAAGCTGATCCTGGCCGGCGGCTTCATCGCCTCGGCCTTCTTCGTCCGCAGACCTTTTTGCCGGTTTATCTGCCCGTATGGGGCGGCCATCGGCCTCGGCAACCGGATCGCCTGGTCCCGGATCCAGCCTGAGCCCGACCAGTGCACGGGTTGCGGTTCTTGCCGGGACCGGTGCCCGGTGGACCTGCTCGTCCCCGTGGGCGCGGGGTCGAGTCACTGCCTGCAGTGCCGCGAATGCACGGGCTGTCCGGCGGTGAAGGCGGTTCGCGGGTGGCGGCGCCGGCCGGCCGGCGTCGAGCGCGAACCTGGCAGGTAGGGCATGCGCTGGGCCGGAATACTGCCGCCATGAGCGAACAAACGACAGCCGCACCCGCCGGCGAGGCGATGCGGGGCCGCCTGCCACTGGAAGAACTGGCCGCCGACCGCGCTTTACTGCAGCGATGCATCGTGAGGCTGGCCTGGCCGGTCGCGGCGGAGATGCTCCTGCAGACCGTCACCCAGATCGTGGACATGATGATGGTCTCCCGCCTGGGCAGCGAAGCCGTGGCGGCGGTGGGGTTTTCGTTCCGGCCGATGTTCTTCGCCTTGTCGATCTTCCTCGGCCTGGGGGCGGGGACCACCGCCCTGGTCGCCCGGTGCATGGGCCGGCGCGAGCCGGAGCTGGCTTCGCGGGTCGTGCATCAGGCGGTCTTGTCGACGATCGTGCTGGCGGGCGCGCTGGCGATGGGTTTCTATCTCCTCGCCCCGCGGATCCAGGCGTTCATGGGCGCCGAACCTCGGGTGCTGGATCTCGGGGTGGACTACCTCCGCGCCCTGGCCTGGGGCATGGTATTCGCGTACACGAGCATCGTCATCGCCGCCGGCCTCCGCGGGGCCGGCGACACTCACACCACGATGCGGGTAGGCCTGCTCACCAACGCCCTGAACGTGGTCCTGAACTACGCCCTGATCTTCGGCAATCTCGGTGCTCCCGCCCTGGGCGTGTACGGCGCCGGCATTGCGACCAGCATAGCGCGGGCCGTCGGGACGATCCTGCTCCTGAGCCTGGTCCTGTCCCGGCGTTTGGTGATCGCGCCGCCCCGCCGGCTGGTCGCGTTCGATCCCGACATCCTGCTCCGGATCGTTCGCGTGGGCCTGCCGGCTACCGCGGAACGGGCGCTGCTGAGCCTGGCCATGCTGATGCACTTGCGGATGGTGGCCGGTGAGGGGACGCTGGCGGTCGCCGCGGCAACCCTTTCCCAGAACATCGAGGAATTGGCTTACATGCCGTCGATCGGCCTGGCGGTAGCCGCTGCCACCCTGGTCGGGCAGTTTCTGGGTGACGGGCGTCCCGCGGCGGCGGAACAAGCCGGCTGGCAGAGCGCGCGCCTCGGCATCCTGTTCATGGGCGGCATGGGAGCTTTGTTCGTGATGGTGCCTCGCGCCTGGCTGTCGCTGTTCGCCCCTGCCCCTCCCCTCGTCCCGCTGGCCGCGGACCTCGTACGCATCATGGGCCTGGCCCAGCCCTTCGGAGCGGCGGCGCTGATCCTCTCGGGGGGACTTCGGGGTGCCGGGGCCACCTTGTCGGTGATGGCGGCAACCGCCCTGGGGATGTGGGCCGTCCGGCTGGGTCTCACTTCCGTCCTCCTGCACCACGGCTGGGGGGCGGCGGGTGCCTGGTGGGCGGTGCTCGCGGACTCCGCGCTGCGGGCGGCCGTGCTCGCCTGGATCTTCGCCCGCGGCCGCTGGAAGTGGATTCGCCTCTGAATCGCTGCGCCGGCCGGGGTGGCCACCCACTCCACGGTTAGCCTCCCGCCGAACATGCCCTTGACCGGTACTGCCGCCAACGAGTACAATACATGTGACAGTTGAGCAATTGCTCACATGTTGTACTGGAGGGTGGTGGCCGCGATGTTCCCCGTCCCTCCCCGCCCCTTGTCCGATCTCGACGCTGCCGATAGCTGCGAAACCTCGGAAGTCCACCTGGAACCCATCGGCCGGGTCCGCCGCAGCCTACCCGATGACGCCACGGTTGAGGAGTTGGCCGGGCTGTTCCGGGCCGTGGCCGACCCGACCAGGGTTCGTATCCTGCATGCGCTGAGCGTGGCCGAGCTTTGCGTGTGCGATCTGGCCGCGGTGCTGAACATGACTTCCTCCGGCGTCTCCCATCAACTGCGGCTCCTGCTCGCACTCCGCCTGGTGCGCAGGCGCAGGGCCGGTCGGAACATCATCTACAGCCTCGACGACGAGCACGTTACCCTGCTCTTCCGGCAGGGTCTGGAGCACGTACTGCACCGCTGAAAGGGAGCCCGGGAACATGACCGACGATCTCCAGGCCATTGGCGCCGAGCTGCCCTGCGCGTCCACCCTCCCGTGCCGCGCTCCCGCCTGCCGTGACCGCACGTCTCCCGCCGTTGCCGCCATGGCGTGGTGGCGGTCAACCCACGCCCTCCTCACCGCCGGTTCGGGACTCCTGGCCGTCCTCGGACTCGCGGTGGGCGGCTTGAACCCGGACGGGTGGTCGGTCCTCCCCTATGCCCTCGCCATCGGGATGGGGGTTTACTTCCCGGTGCGCTCGGGACTGCGGTCGCTCGCCAGCCGGCAGGTGGACATGAACGTACTCATGACCATCGCGGCTACCGGCGCGATCGCCGTGGGCGAGTGGGCGGAGGGCGCCCTGGTGGTGTTCCTGTTCTCGCTCGGGGAACTCCTGGAGAGTTTCGCCCTCGAGCGGACGCGCAATGCCGTCAGGACCCTCATGGACCTGTCGCCTTCCGTCGCCGAGTTGAAGCAGGGCGAGCATACCGAGATCGTGGCCGCCAGCAGTGTCATCCCCGGACAAGTAGTCGTGGTGCGGCCGGGCGGGCGGATCCCCGTCGATGGCGTGGTCCTGGCCGGCGCCGCCGCCGTGAACCAGGCTCCCATCACCGGCGAAGCCGCCCCGGTCGCCAAGCTCCCCGGGGACCCGGTGTTCGCGGGGACGATCAGCCATGATGGATACCTGGAAGTCGAGTGCCAGCGGGTCGCCGCCGACACTACGTTGGCCCGAATCATTCATATGGTCGAGCAGGCCCAGAGCAGCCGGGCGCCATCCCAGCGCTTCATCGATCGCTTCGCTGCCTGGTACACTCCGGCGGTGGTGGGAGTGGCGCTGGCGGTCGTCGTCGGACCGCCGCTCGTGTTGGGTGAGCCGTGGTATCCCTGGCTATATCGCGGGCTGGCGCTCTTGATCCTGGCCTGTCCCTGTGCCATGGTGATCTCCACCCCGGTAGCCATCGTCACCGCCATCGGCGAGGCGGCGCGCCGGGGGATCCTGGTCAAGGGCGGCGCCTCCCTGGAAGCGCTGGCCGCCGTGCGCGTGGTGCTGGTGGACAAGACCGGCACGTTGACCGAGGGCGCCCCCCGCCTTACTCGCATTGCTCCCGCCGCCGGCGTCTCCGAAGCCGATGTCCTGGCGATGACCGCCGGCCTGGAAGCGCTCGCCGACCATCCCATCGCCCGAGCGGTGGTCGCGGCGGCCGCCGCCCGTGGGCTGGCGGTAGTCCGGGCGTCGGAGCTGACGGTGGTCGGGGGCAAGGGGGTGAACGGGCGCGTCGACGGTCTGCCGCTCACCCTGGGAAGTGCGCGTTATCTCCAGGAGATCGGCGCCGATCCTGGAGAACTCGACCGACTGGCCGCCCGCCTGGGGACGGGGGGCCAGTCGGTGGTCTTCCTGGCCGCGCCAGGCCGGGTGCTGGGAGCACTGGCCCTGGCCGACCTGCCGCGACCCGAGGCCGCCGGTTGCCTCCAGCGGCTGCGAGACCTGGGCATCCGCCGGGTGGTCATGCTGACCGGCGATAACCGGGCCGCCGCTGAGTCCGTTGCCCAGTGCGTGGGGGTCGATGAGGTCCGCGCGGGACTGCTGCCCGAGGACAAGCTGGCGGCGGTCGCGGAACTGGAGAGCCGCTGGGGCCCGGCGGCCATGGTCGGCGACGGGGTCAATGATGCGCCCGCCCTGGCGCGGGCCACGGTTGGCGTGGCGATGGGCGTGGCCGGCACCGATGCCGCGCTGGAGACGGCCGATGTCGCCCTCATGGGCGATCGGCTCGACCGGCTGCCGGAAGGCATCTGGCTTAGCCGACAAGCGCTGCTGGTCGTCCGGCAGAACCTGGCCTTCGCGCTCATCACCAAGGCGCTAGCCCTGGCGGCTTTGATTCCCGGCTGGCTCACGCTGTGGCTGGCCATCGTGGCCGATGTGGGCGCGTCGCTGGCGGTGATCGCCAACAGCCTGCGGCTGCGCTCGCGCCGGTCGCCCCGGGGTCCGGAGTGAGCGGGGCACTGCGCCCTCTCACGCCGATCCTACGATCCGACTTTGCACAAGCACATCGCGCACCAACACAGAGCACATGCATACA
>DOZU01000113.1 GCA_003517845.1 Clostridiales bacterium
CAGCAGGCTTGCCACGTATTCAACATCAAACTGATGAAGTGCGGCGGGCTTTACCCGGCAAGGAAGATCAACGCCATCGGCGAGGCGGCCCACATCCGCACCTTCCTGGGGTGCATGCTGGAGAGCCGGCTGGGGATCGCGGCGGCGGCCCACTTCGTGGCCGCCACCGGCAATGTGCTGGGGGCCGACCTCGATTCCCATCTGTACTTCCGGGAGGATCCGCTGGAAGGCGGTCCTCGCATCGAGCGGGGCGAGTTCCGGTTCCCTCCCGGATCGGGGACGGGGCCGGTGCCGCGATAGCGCTCAAGCAGCCGCGCAGGCAGGGGCGCGCCGGCCCGGCCGCTAGTCGGCGGCCATTCCCGCCAGCTCCCGGGCCTGATATACCAGGCCGCGGATGAACTCCTCGCGGTTGGGATTATCCTTACCGTCGTAGTACAGGGCGACCATGGGCACGCCGATGTCGTGGCGCATCCGGTTGATCTGCGCCTCGACGATCGAGCCGGGCAGGCAGTTGAAGGGCGCCACGAAGATCACCCCGTGCACCTCGCGGCGGCGGGCCAGGGCGTAAGGGCGGCCGATGGTCATTGGCGGCTCGCCTCCGTAGTGAGCTGACACGTAAGGGCCGGCCAGGCGGGTGATTTCGACCGGGTCCGGTTCGTGCTCCGCCGCGTGCGCGGCGGCGGCAATCCGGCGCTCATCGCGGCGCGCCAGGCTGTCCATCCCCTTGAAGCCTAGCTGGCGTATGAGCTGGACCGGCTCCCGGGTCTGCCGGTATAGCTCGCGGGCTTCGCGCAGGTTGACGTGGGCCGCGAACTGGAACAACTCGGACGCGGGCGATAGGGACACTTCGCCACCCGCCTGCTCGACTTTGCGGATCAGGTCCTGGTTGGAACGGTCATCGAGCCGGACGTAGAATTCCCCGCTGATGACGATGCGAGGCCGGGGGGCGGCCGGCCCGCGAATCGCGGCGAACTCGGAGCCGGCGCCCCGCAGGAGCCCCTCGATCGGTCGCAGATGGGCGCCGTTCACGAGGAGGCGCGGGCTGGCCGGCAGCTTGACCAGCACCGCGTCGAGCTGCGCCGCCCATCGGTCAAAGCAAGCCTGGGCGGCCCCGGGCTCGCGCTCGTACGGGCGGGTGGCGAGGAGCATCTTGTAAAGGGCGTCGATGGCCAGCAACCCATCGAAGGCTCCAGCCGCCGCGCCGAGGCCGAAGCGCTTCAGGGTGTCGGCCAGGGTGAGCGAGCAGATCTTGCGGTCGCCGTGGCCGGCCCGGTTGAGCAGCAGCGCCTGGGTCGGAGCATACAGCCCGTAGCGGCAAGGCCCCCACGCCCCGCCCTGGAAGAAAGCCAGTCGGTCGCCGTCATGCGACTCCAGGTAGGCCAGGAAGTCCTGCACGTTCTGGATGAGGGGCAGGCACTCGTCACCGTTGACATGCCGGCGGGCCAGGGACATGTCGGGGTCGGGGCTGCGAGGGAGCATCTCCGCTTCCACCCCGAGGCGGCGGAACAAGGCGGCGAACACCCGGGCGTGCGGGCTCGGCTCGGGCACGAGGACCCGGCAGTCCAGTTCCGGCAGCGACAGAGTCCGTGAAGACAGCACCGTCGGTAGCACCAGGCGATCGCGGGAGCGGCAGGTATTCTTGAACGCCTCGAGGCGGGTGACCATCCCGGCCGGGGCGGTGTGCTCGTCCATGGTCAAGCGCAGGCCGGGGGAAACCATGTCCAGGTAGTGGCGAAGCATGGCGTTGGGCCCGCACTTGAACGGGTCCTGGAGGACGGTGTGAAGGATGGGGAAATTGCCGTCCCGGCGCTGATTCAGGTACCGGGCGACGAAAGCCGCCGACAGGATTCGCTGGGCCTGGGCCGGGTAGATGTGGTGAACCCGATCGAGGAAGGACTCGAACTCCCGCTGGAACTCCTCCCGGGGACCGAACCGGCTCGTGGCGATGCGCCCCTCGTACCAGCCCTGCAGGTACGATAGCAGGAACTCCTGGGGCAGGGCGACGACCCCGGCCTGCCGGGCGTAGCGGAGCGACCGCTTGGCCGCTTCCTCGTCGTACACCGTGTACAGACGGCCGAGGAAGACGGCGGCGATATTATCCTCCCCGACCAGGGCCGGCAAGCTCTCCACCACCCGCTGGCCTTCCCGCTCCATCGCCCGGTCGAAGGTCTCCTGTTCCTGGTAAGCAGCCGCTACCGCCCGCCGCAGTCTGGCCTCGGAGTACTCGCCGCCCAGGACCTGCCGGACGATGGGGCGGAGCTGCTCCCGGATCGCCCGCCGGCCCCGGCGGTAATTGAGTTGAGCATACAGCAGCTTGCCCGGCGGGGGGTTGACCGTTGCCTGCACCGTGCCGCGGATGGTCTGAAGCAGCGGGCAGGTGAACCCGCGCGGCCAAGCGACCGCCCAGGGTAGCGGCTCCTCATCCACCACCTCGGGGACGAACAAGTAGTCAACCCCCTGGTCGAGCAAGGCCTGATAGTGGCCGACCAGGACTTCCAGCGGGTAACACATCTCGGTGTCGAGGCGGCGCTTGCCTTCGAGCAGCGCCTGGTCGGAGTTGACCGCCGAGACGACCACCCGCAGGCCGAGTTCGCTCAGGAAAGCCGCCCAGAACGGGTAGTGGTCGTAGAAGAGGCCGGCCCGGGCGACGCCCACGGTGGGCCCGGTCTCGTTCACCTTGACCTGGGCGAACAGGTCGTTGCGGGCGGCGGCGAAGTCGGGCAGCCGGTCCTGGCGGGCGGCGCGCCGGGTCTCCAGCCCCGAGTAGCGGCCGCAGCGGTCCCCGTAGAGGACGGTCGTGCCGTCCGCGAAGGTGAGCACGTCGAGCAGGCAATGGTGGCCGTGCTCGCACCGGGCGGAGCACTTGCGCTGGTCGCGCGAGAACTGCCGCAACTGGTCAAGGCCGGGAAAGGCATTATCCCCGGCAATCCCCCGCCGGTGGTAATTGCGGGCCATCAAGGCGCTGCCGAGGGCCCCGGTCAGTTCCGGCGAGGGCGGCACGGTGATTTCCTGCCCCACCTCGGCGGCCATGGCAGCGGCCAGAGCATGGTTGCGGGCGGTGGCGCCGGTGAAGATCACCCGGCCCTCCAGCGTCCGATTCTCCGCCGTCTTCCGCAGGTAGTTGCGGGCAGAGGAGTAGGCCAGGCTGGCCAATTGCTCGGGCAAGGGGAGCCCCTGGGAGGCGGCCGAGGCCAGTGCCGACTGGGACAGGAGGGTGCAGATATCTCCCAGGTCCAGGGCGTAGGCGGCGGCGAACGCCTGGGCGGAGAACTGGGTGGCGATGTCGATGCCCAACAGACCGGCCAGGTTCTCGAGGAAAGTGCCGGTGCCCGCGGCGCACACCGGGTTCATGCGGTAATCATGCAGCACCCCGGCTTTGAGCTGCAGGAACTTGGAGTCCTCGCCGCCGATCTCGATGATCGCCAGGTCATCGTCGCCGCCGCACAGGTACTTGACTCCCTCGGCCTGGCAGCTGATCTCGTCCACCGCGTACTCCGCCGCGATGGTCTTCTGCGACAGGAACCGGCCGGAGCCGGTGGTGCAGGCGACGATGGTCGAGCCCGCCAGCCGCTCGCCGAACTGCTCCCGCACCCGGCGGATGAGTTC
>DOZU01000194.1 GCA_003517845.1 Clostridiales bacterium
CCACCCGGCCGCCGGGCTGTCGATGCCGCCGGATAGGAGCAGGATCGCCTTGCCGGAACTGCCGACCGGCAGGCCGCCCGGCCCCCGGTAGCTACGCGCATAGGCGTAGGCGCCTTCCTCCCGGACCTCGACTTCGACCGTGATCTCGGGGCGGTGCAGGTCGACCCGCAGGCGCGGTTCCGATCGCAGGAGGTCAGCCCCCAGGACCTGGTTGAGTTCCATCGAGTTCACGGGGAAACGCTTATCCGCCCGGCGCGCTGCTACCCGGAAGCGGACGGCATGGTCGGCGGGGAAGTCGTTCAGCGCCTCGCCCAGGACCTGCCGGCTCGCGGCCGCGAGGGAATCCAGGTCGGCCTCAACTTGCAAGGCTGGAGACAACCCCACCACCCCAAATACCCGGCTGAGGCGGCCGACGGCTTCTCCCGCGGAAATCGAACTCAGGTCAAGCAAGAACCGGCCGCTCACTCGCTGGATCCAGGGAACGCCCCCTGGCAAATCCGCCAGGGCTCCCTTGAGGCGGTCGATCAGCAAGCGCTCGAAGAAGCGCCGGTTGCCCCCTTTGAGGCCGATTTCGCCGAATTTGATTAGCAGCACCGACTTGCTCATCGGCGGGTGAACCTTCGCAGATCGGCGACCGCCCCGACCAACGCCGATAGGAAATGGTCGATCTCGCTCGCGGTGGTCGTCCATCCGAGACTCACTCGGATCGAGCTGTCCGCCATGCCCGGCTCGACCCCCATGGCTTCCAGGACGTGGCTTGGTCCTCGCTTGTGGCTGGAGCAGGCGGCCCCGGTTGCCACGTATACGCCCTCCGCTTCAAGACAGTGGAGAAGCACTTCCCCGGGGGCGCCGGGGAAAGAAAAATTGACGATATGAGGGGCGGCGGAAGGTCGGTCCGCCTCGCCGGGAAGCCCCGGGTCGACGGTCCAGGCCGGGCCGTTGAGTCGGGCATCCCCAATGGAGCTGAGGACTTCTTTGATGAGGTGACCGCGCAGCTCGCCCATGGTCCGCAAGGTCGCCGGCAATTCGGCCAGGGCCAGGTCGACCGCCAATCCCATCCCGGCGATGCCGGGGACATTCTCCGTCCCTGAGCGGCGGCCGCTTTCCTGCCCGCCGCCGGCAAGCAGCGGGCGCAAGACGACGCCGGAGCGGACGAACAGCGCTCCGACCCCCTTGGGTCCGCCGAGCTTGTGACCGCTGAAGCTGGCCAGGTCGGCATGCCGGCAGAGGCCGTCCAGAGGGATCCGGCCCAGCGCCTGGACGGCGTCGACATGCAGGAAGGGGCGGGGACCGGCGGGACGCGCCTCAGTCAGGGTGCGCGCGACTTCCTCGACCGGCTGGATGGACCCGACCTCATTATTCACCATCATGATGCTGACCAGCACCGTATCCGGGGCCAGGTGGCGGCGGACGTCCGCCGCCCCGACGACCCCTTGCGGCCCGGGTGCTAGTCGGGTGACACGGTACCCCTCGCTTTCGAGTTCGGCCGCGACCGCCAGCACCGAAGGATGTTCGATGGCCGTCGTCACGACATGCTTGCCTCGCCGGGGGAGCCCGCGCAGGACGCCTCTGATCGCGAGATTATTGCTCTCCGTGCCGCCGGACGTGAATACGATCTCCTTCGGATCGGCATGAACCGCTCGCGCCACGGCCTCCCGTGCCCGGGCCACGATGCGCTCGGCGGCCACTCCCTTGCGATGGAGGGAGGACGGGTTGCCGAAGTCGGCGCTCATCGCCTGCCGCACCGCCTCAAGCGCCTCGGCCCGCACCGGCGAAGTGGCTGCGTGGTCCAGGTATGCTTCGCTCCGGCGTTCCGGCGGCAAGAACAACCCCCCTTGGCCGTATCATCTGGACTTCATCTTACTACTGGTCGAGCGTCACTTCAACCGCCGGGAGTGCGGGCCCGCGGATAGCCGGCCTCTGCGAGCGGCAAACTCTGGAACAGTTTCTCCCGTACGGGGGAGGCGGACCCGCATGCAAGTCCTCCTGGTCATCGGCAGGACCTTCCTGATGTACGGGCTGGTGCTCGTGGTCATGAGGACCATGGGCAAGCGGGAACTGGGACAGCTTTCCCCCTTCGACCTGGTGGTCGCGGTGATGATCGCCGAGTTGGCGGCCATTCCCCTGGAACAAGTCGATGCCCCCCTCCTCCCCGGGATGATCGCCATCCTCACCTTGGCGGGACTGGAGATCCTGCTGGCCAGAACGTCGCTCGCCGGCATCGCCGCGCGGCGGATCATCTCCGGAAGACCTAGCCTGATCATCGCCCGGGGGAAACTGGTCGAGGAGGAGATGCGGCGACTCAACTACAACCTCGACGATCTCCTGGCGCAGCTAAGGCGGAAGGGGCACTTCGGTCCGGCGGAGGTTGAATGGGCCGTGCTGGAGTGTTCGGGTGACCTTTCGATCATCCCGGTCGGCAACCAGCGGCCGGTAGTCACGGGCGACCTGGGCGTCGCCACCGGGGATGAGCGGCTTCCCCGGGCCATCATCCTGGACGGGGAACTCGATCGGGAGGCGTTGACGGCCGCGGGGTTGACCAGGGAGCAACTGCTGGACCAAGTGAAGCGGAAAGGGGCAAAGGACATCCGAGGTGTCCTGTTCGCCGGCACCGACCGTCAGGGCGAGTTGTATGTGCAGTTGAAAGCCCGCCGGCGCCATTAGCCGGGGCAACCCCTAAACCATCCGCCCTTGCCTGCCGATAGGGGTAGAGGGGACCGCCTCAGGCGGCTTCCCGGGGGCAGTGGCGGAGGTGTCACCCTTGGGTCTTGGTCCATGGACCCTGGTATGCGAGGGAGCGGCGGCGCAGATGGCGCTCGGGCGGGCAGGCCTGCTGGAGTCACGCCCGGCCGTCCGCCGGGCGAAGTTACCCCGGTCGGATGCGTTGCCTCCCTACGGAGAGTTGTTGCGGCCGGTACGCGCGCTCCTCGACATCCAGGAATGCCACTCTCCCGGCCACGCCGCGCGGGTCGCCACACTAGCCGAGCGCCTGGCCGAGCGCCTTGGTCTCGGGCCGAACCAGCGGCTTCATCTCCGACTGGCCAGCCTCGTCCACGATCTCGGCAAGGCCTGCGTACCGGCGAGCGTCCTCGCCAAGCCTGCTCCGCTAACGGCTGAGGAGCGGCAGCTTGTCCAGCAGCACCCGGTCCTTTCCGCCGCCATAGTCGGCCTGATCACCGACAGGCGCGACGTCGTGGAAGCCGTCTTACATCATCACGAATGGTGGGACGGGACTGGCTACCCGCATGGGTCGCGTGGGGAAGAAATCCCCCTGCTGGCCCGCATCCTCTGCCTCGTGGACAGCTATGACGCCATGACTTGCGACCGGCCCTATCGTCCCCGGCCCCTCACCAGCGAGGAAGCCCAAGCAGAACTGGCCTGGGGGGCCGGCACCCAGTTTGAGCCCGCGCTAGTAAGGCTGTTCCTCGCCGTCATGGCGGGGGCGGTTTTGATGTAGGGGCGCGTTTCGAACCGAGGGCCGGTCTTGATGTAGGGGCGGGTTCGGAACCCGCCCCTACGGTCGATGCTCCTCCGCGTCCGATGCTCATCCGGCATTGAAGGTGACTCGTTCCTCCCTGGGCTCCCGATCGGTTGCCAGGCGGCGCTGAAGCTCCGCCGCGGCGAGGACCTCCACCCGATCCGGCTCGTATCCCAGCGTACCCCTTACCAGCCGTCGCAATTCGGCGTGCATCCGCTCCGGGTCCGCCCCCGGGTCAGCCGGCGAGGCGGCAACCGTCAGTTTTCCCTCCGCCAAGGCGAGTTGCCATAGCCCTACCACCTCACAGGCATCAAGCGCTTGGCGCAGACCGGCGACGGGGATTTCTCGCGCCGGGTAGACCAGAGAGCCCAGTCGAGGGACTCGCGTGCCGCAGGCGGGGCAGGGGGTGGTCGTGATGCCGCCCTCCACGATGTCGCCCGTGCGGTAGCGCAAGAGGAAAGTGGCCCGCGCGTCGAGATGGGTGAGGACGAGTTCTCCGGTCTCTCCTTCTCCCCGGCGCTCTCCGGTAACCGGGTCGACGATCTCCAGGAACTCGAAGTCAGGGTAGGTGTGGTGACCGTGGCCGCCGCGGCACTCCGCCCAACCCGCCTTCGCCTCGGTCAGGAGGTAGACGTCGTGGACGGCCTCGGGAAGGGCCGGCGCCCCCACGGCGGCCAGAGCCTCGCTCAAACGCCGGCGCGTGCCGGCTGTGGCCGGCTCGCCCGTGATCAACACCCGCTCCAGCTTCTCCAGCCGGACCCCCTGTCGTGCGCCCACGTTCAAGGCGTAGGTGAGGAAGTTGGGGCACCCGACCAGGGTAGCGGCCCGGGTATTGGCCAGGGCCGTCAGCGTCTTGTCCACATCCATCACCCGCGGGCCGCCCGTCTGGACGGCGGTGATGCCCTGATCGAGCGTCGCCGCCGCGATCTGCCAGAAGGACAGGTATGGTCCGTAGGGCACGGCGTTGACGAGGGGGCGTTCCCCGTTGACCCCGGCAATCTGGAACAGTCGACGGCCGGCCGCTGCCGTCTGCTCGAGATCATGACGGCTATAGAAGATCGGCGTGAGGGGAGTGGTCCGGCCTCCGGCGAAAAATGCCTGAACGGGACGGGTTTTGTCCGTTGGGGGAGCCCCGCCCGCATCCCGTTCCAGGCAGAATAGGAATGGGCCGCCTTCTTGCCGGCAAAGCTGCGCCACCGCCTCCCGGTCGGTGAAGGGCAGTCGAGTGAGATGGTCGGTACGGGACAGATCGTCTGGCCCCAGTCCGGCCTGCTGCATCAGCTGGCGGTAATGGCGGTGATGGGGGTATACGAGTTCCCGGACGGCGCGGGCCAGGGCACGATCCTGCATCGTCCGGATTTCCGCAGGGTTCATCCTACGAAGTTTGGCATAGTTCAACACGTCCTGTGATCCTCCCCCGCGGCCGGGTTACACCCGCGGCCGGTTATCGACAATGCGCTTTTCTTTGAGTTCCGTCTCCATGCCCAGTCGGCTGAGCATCTCCGGCATGGCGGTCAGCAAGATGTCCGTGGGCGCAACCTCCGTCTCGCGCAAGACCCGCTCGCGCAGGTCCGCCTTGAGCGACTCCACGTTGACTTCCGGCCTTGGGACCACTCGCAGGTAAATCTCATCGAGGTCATAGGGGTCGTCATTGCGCTTTCGGAGTTCCACTTGCCATTCCAGCAGGTCGGGATGACCCATCAGTAGCGGGAAGAAGTTGTTCAGGTTCACGAGCGTCCCTTTGATCTTGGTGAGGGCGAACTCTCTGAACTCGGAACGTCGCTGGATATTGGCGCTTATGCGGGGGACGGTGCGGCCGCAGTTGGGGCAAGGACGGTAGGTGATGCCGCCGGCGGCGATGTCTCCCGTCCGGTAACGCAAGACGCAGGTTCCCCGCCAGTCAAGGGCGGTGTAGACGATCTCCCCGCTCTCTCCTTCGCCCACCGGTCTGCCGGTGTCAGGGTCCACGGCCTCGATGATTTCCAGGTCGGGGTAGGTGTGATAGCCGTGGGACTCTTCCGCCGGGCACTCGGCCCAGGCGAGGCGGCTCTCGGTACAGGCATAGGTAGCCAGCACATTGACGTGCCCCGCCCCCAGCTTGCCGAGGGCTTCGCGGACCTTCTCCTTCAGCCCCGGCGGCACGCGTTCCCCCCCGAAGAGCACGAGTCGCACATGGCGGAAGTCCCTTCCCTGGCGCACTGCTTCCCGGAGGAAGAAGTAAGCGTAGCCGGGTATGAATACCAGCACGGTCGCGCCCAAGGTCTCCACCGCGTCCATCAGGTTCGGGGTGCCCATGATCTTGCCGCCGCCCGAATGCAGGACCAGGCTGCCCTGGGCCTCGGCCGCGAAATAGGTCTGCCAGAAGGCGAGGTGGGGCGCATAGGGGAAAGCATTGACCACCCTATCTTGCGGTTGCAGACCGAACACATTGAGCAGCCGATAGCCGCCTTCGCGGATGAACCCGAGATCGCGGGCCGAATACACGAAGGGGGTGGGACGGGCGGTGCGTCCGGTCGTGAAGTGAATGTGTACCGGGCGGTACTCCGCCACCCTTTCCGCCACCACCGTCTTGCCGGCGTACATCGACAGCTTGGCCAGATGCCCGTAACGCTCGGTCACCGTCTCGTCGGGTCGGACCACGAAGTCTTTGTGGCGCTCGGGTTCCTGGTCGGTCGGCGCGACGTCCTCCTTGAAGGTAAAGGGTAGTTTGGCCAGATCGTCCACGGTCTGGATGGAGTAGGGGTCGATGTCGTGCTGGCGGAATATGCGCTGGTAGTAGGGACTATAGGGGTAGATCTGCGTGCGGATGAAAGCGCGAAGCTTGCGATCCTGCATATTCCGGATCCGATCCGCCGGCATGCGGCATAGTGCCTGCCAGTTCTCCAAGCGGTTCACCCCATCATGGGGGGGCGGACCGCCGTTCGGCCCGCCCCCGCGCGAGATCAGTCGCCCGTTACTTGGGAAATACCCCGTACAAGGTGAAAACCGACAGCGCGATCAACGCCGAGAAGGCGACGACGAGGATCGGGAAGGCCTTGCCCTGGTAACGCTCCTCGCGGTAGTCAGGCCAGCCGTGCATGGTGTCTACCTGCTGGCGGGCCGCCAAGGGCGGCGCCGGGGGCAGCCAGGATACGACAACCATCGTGGCAAAGGAAAGGGGCACCGACCAGGACATGAGCTTGACCCATCCCATCGGGCCGTAGAGGAACCGGGATATGGCCGTGGCGGGCATTCCCAGGACCTCGATGACCACGTACGGGATGAAGCTGGCCAGGAAACCCAGGATCATGGCGGCCGCCGCCCCTTCCCGGGTGGCCCGCTTCCACCAGATGCCCAGCACGATGGGCACGCCCAGACTGGCGGCGGCGATGCCGAAGGCCCACATGATCGTCACCAGGATGAA
>DOZU01000061.1 GCA_003517845.1 Clostridiales bacterium
TTCGGCCATCCTGGCCTATCTTGGCCGATCCGGCGGCGGCCACGCCAATCCCTATCGCCTGACCAGGGCGGCCAAGTGACCGCTACCGCCTCGGTTGCGGCCGCCCATTGGTGCGCGTTCAGCGCCGCGACGAGGCAGGGCTCGCTGAAGGTGGAGGCGGCACGGGCCGCCAACTCCGCGGCCGGCCCGCCGTCGTCTTCGGTCTCGCCGTGATCCCTCTCGGCTTCCGCCGGATGCTGCGGGGCGCCACCTTTGTGTTGTAGGGGCGGGTTCGGAACCCGCCCCTACACCGTTCCGGTAGCAGGTATGCGCGGGCGGCAGCGCGAACCATTGGGTGCATTTCGGGAGGCGATGGAGTGGCTGCCGACGAGAAGACCAAGATCGTCCGCCAACGGTCCGAGCCGGTGCGCGACGTGCTGCTGGCCGTGCATGACGCGCTCCGGGAAAAGGGCTACAATCCGGTGGGGCAACTGGCCTCATACCTCCTGACCGGCGACCCCGCGTACATCACCAGCCACCGCAATGCGCGAGGCCTCATTCGCGGAATTGAGCGCGACGCCATCCTGGAGGCGGTACTCCAGCAATACCTGGAGGGGAAATCCTCCTGACCGCCCAGCGATGGCGGGCTGAAGCGGCCCTGGCCCGCATGCGCTCGTATGCCGGTCCGGCGCTGGACGCCGCCGGTGCTGCCGGCCGGTGCTGCGTGGAAGCTGCCCGCCGTATCGGCGGGCAGCTCAGTCCAGGCCTCTTGCTGATCCCGGCTGGCGGAGCGTTTGCTCCCGCGTCCCCCGGGCGACTGGCGGCGGTGGCACTTGCCGTCGCGATCGCCGCGGCCGCCGGGCTGGGCGGGGCGGTCCTGGCGAGGGTGAAGACTTCGCGGGCGGTGACCGCCTCCGGTCCGCCGCCCGCCCGGGCGTTCATCGGCCTTGCGGCAGGTCTGACCCTCCTGGCGATCGCCGTCGCCGCCGCTAATCGGCTCGCCCCGGGGCAGGCGGGCTGGATCTTGCTCGCCACCGGCCTGATTGCCATGGGGCTCCGAGAACCTCGCCCGTTCGCCGAAATCCACCTCCTCTGGGCGGTGGCTCCAGCCCTCCTGGTGGGTCTGGGCTGGGCGGCCGCGGGGGGCGGCGGTCGATTGCCGGGTGCGCTCCTCGCCTGGGCGGTACTGGGGCAGCTTGGCCGGGGCCTCATCTGGACCGCGGGCGAGGGAATCAATCCGCGCCTCTTGCCGTGGTCCAGTCCCACGCTGGGAAGGATGCTGGAACTCGCCAGTCCCTTCGCCCTACTGGGACTGATCGGCCCGCTTGGCCTGGGAGCCGCTTTCCTGGCCGGGCTGGCGGTAGCGGGCCTACTGGTTTCCCTCGGCCAAGCATGGCCAGCCCACACTATCGCCGGACGCACCGCTTCCGCCGCGGGCGCCGCCCTCAGCCGGCTGGCAATTGCGGCCGCGGTCCTGCTGGATCGCGCAAACTGGCCGTCATGAAGGCGCGCCTGGCCGGTCAACGGTAATCGATCTTCACCTGCTTGCCATGACGGCGCAAGCTACGCGCGATGTCCTGGACGATCTGGCCCTTCAGGGCCAACTCCACCGGGACATCGGGGCTCTGGTGGGCGGGGTTGATGGCCCGCCCCACGATGAAGTGGATCTGGTCGGCGGCGAGCAGCAGTCGGACGAGGCGGGACGCGGCATCGCGTCCGCCGTCGGGTTCCGACCGAGGCTTGCGGGGTGAAAGCAACTCGCGTACCCGGAACAGGGTTAGCATCCCCTCGGTCACCAGGTCGACACCCTGGATCCGCGCGAGCGGGGGCACCCGGGCATGCAGGGAGTCGAGATCGACCTCGATGGGGAGACCGAGTTCCCGAGCGACCAGGTTGCCGGTGGTGCCCCCGCACACCACCCGGTAACCCTCGGCGGCCAGGAGCCCCGCCACCACCGGCCGGTCCTGGGCGGGATCCTGAGGGGGGCCTACCAGGGCAGTCAGTTTGCGGGCCAGGCGCACTCGGAGACAGACGATGCTGGCATCGTCTCCCGGCTTGCCCCCATAGAGCTTCCGGCACAACGCGGCTACCTGGTCCGCCAGTTCCTGCGATGAACAGCCGGTAGCCTCGGTCCGCCTCACAAACTGATCGACCCGCTCGTGACCCCAACCGAGGTTCCAGAGGCCCCCAATCCCCGCATGCAACACCCCGTCGGTGATCAGCACCGCCCAGTCCCCGTCGCCCAGGCGGAGCACGGCTTCCCTGATCACCCGCTCGCCCACCGTGCGCTCTACCCGCTGTATGGGGAGGCGGTCTCCGCCCCGCCCGAAAATGGCGGCCGGGTTGTCATATTCGGCCAGGTAGGCCGCCCCCTCCTGGCCGACCTCGAGCAAGGTGAAAGTGCTGTAGGCAAGCTGGCGCACGCGGCACACCGGCAGCGTCTCGGCCAGCGTGGCCATGACCTCATCAATGCTGGCACCCTTGCGGAGCATGGTAGATGCCATGTGGCTGGTGACCGAGGAAAGGATGCTGGCCTTGACCCCGCTCCCCAGCCCGTCGGATACGACGGCCAGCGTCGACCGGCCGGTCCGGGTGACGGCCACGCTGTCGCCGCACAACTCCTCGCCGTGCTTGGTGAGCTGGCTGTGTCCGACCTCGACGACGTATCGCCCGGGGATCACTCCGTCGCCGACCCTTCCTCAATGACCCGCACGAGCTTGGTCAGCAGCACCTTGGTCTCGGCGGTCGTCTCCCCCAGCAGGCCGGCGATCTCCTGAGCCACCTTCATCTGCTTGTTCATGACGTCCTGGGCGCGGGCGACCGTCGCGGAACGCATGGCTGCGGCTTTCTCCCGCTGCCTCTCCCCCGCCGTGACGTCGGTGAAGATCCCCACCACGATCTCGTGTTCGGGAACGTAGAAGATGGTCTGCTGGGCGATCAGGTCCTGCGGGGGTTGGGAGACGCGACCGCTGACCGTCTGCCGGCTGGTCACGGCCTCCCGGAAGGGCCGGGGGTCGGTCAAGCGGGAGACATGCTCGCCGGAAGCGGGCGGATCGGCGCCCGCCGGCGAGAACATGCGGCGGGCGGCCAGGTTGACCTCGATGATCCGCAACTCGGCGTCGGTCACCACCACTCCGCTGGGCATGGCATCCAGTACCACATTGGCCACGGACTCCGCCTTGGCCCGCATGTACGGGATGCACATCTCCAGCTCGGCGTAGCCCTGGTGAACGGCCACCGCCTTGCTGCGGCAGGAATCGAAGCCGCAGGCCCCGCAATTCAACTCGTCGGCGGGCGTCATCTTGCCGATGCGGGCCAGGATGGCGCGGATGGTTGCCTCGCCGGGCACCGGGCGCACGGGCCGCCGGTCACCGTGGGACTGCTCCAGTTCAATGGCCGGCGGGGTCAGGCACTCCTCGCCGCCCTCCGCCCGCCGGGCGTGATAGGCGAGCACTCTCCGCCGGCGGTCGAGGAGGTCGCCCGCCTCCACCACCTGGGGACCGCCGACACATCCACCCTCGCAAGCCAGCATCTCGACCAGGGCCAGCCCCGGCGGAGCGGATGGCGCCTCGGCCAGCGCCCGGATCAACTCGACGCAACGGTCGAGCCCCGTCACCACCGCCACCGAATCCGCCAGGAAGTCGGTGCTGAGGCCGGCCGTCTTGAGCAGTCCGCCGTCGAGCGGGAACAGCCGGGCGATGCCGGCGGCCGGCGGGGTGAAGCCAGACCGGTCCACGCTGGCCGCCACCTGGCCATCTCGGACCAGTCCCGACTCCTCCCACATGTCCCAGAGTTCCCGGAAGGTGAGGACGGCGGCCAGATCTTCGGGGGCGACTTCGGCCGCCTCGCGTTTCTTGGCGATGCAGGGACCCACGAACACCACCCGCAGCCCCGGGTGCACCGTTCGCAGCATCCGCGCGTGGGCGACCATGGGCGACACCACCGGCGCGAGATAGGGCAAGACCTCGGGATGGTGTCGCTCCATCAGATTAACGACTACCGGACAACTGGAGGTGATCAGGGGGCGATTGCCACCGGCCCGCTCGCGATGGGCCGCCGCGACCAGACCCGCTCCCGCCGCCGTCTCGTGGACCTGGGCGAATCCGAGCTTCCGGAGCAAGCCGGGAACTACTTCCGGGTCCAGCGGCAAGGCACCGGCGAAAGACGGGGCCAGGCTGGCGGCGACCGGTTCACCTCCGGCCAGCAGATCGCGCACGGCTTGCCGGTCATCGCGCACCCGTTTGGCGCGTTGCGGGCAGGCCAGGACGCAACGACCATCCAGGATGCAGCGCTCGTCGTCCACCTTGGCATGGATATGGCTGCCTCCGGGGTCGGCGCGAAAGCCGATGGCGTGCACCGGGCAGGACCGCAGACACCGGTAACAATCGCGGCACTTCGCCTCGCTGGTGGTGATGATCCCCGTCACCGGCCGCCCTCACCTCCCCCGCCCGCGAGTTCCGAGAGCACCTCCCGGGCGAACAACGCGGGCACCTGCTCGGGGAACACGCCCCGATGCAGATGCGGCCCGATGCGAATGGTCACCCCCTGGGTACAACTCTCCATGCAGAAGCTGCCCCGCAGGGTGACCTCCGCCTTGACTCCATGCCGCTCCACCAGCTCCTGGAGGATGCGGATCACCGCCTCCGCTCCGCGCAGGAAGCAGGAGCTGCCCACGCAGACCTCGATCGCGATCACGCACGACTCCTCTCGGGCGCCAGCCGGGGCTCGACGATCGTCCGCACCAGCTCCCGGGGGGAAGCGGGTGCGACCCCGGTGAGGATCGCGTCCCCCGCCCGGACCGATACGCCCCGATCGCAGTTTTCCAGGCAGAAAGTGGCGCTGATACTCACCTTATCTTCGAGCCCTGCTTCCCTCACGCCCTTCAACAATCCTTCCAGGACGGCGTGGGCACCCCGCAAGTAGCACCCCGTCCCCACGCATACCGAGATGCTGAGGGCGCCCGCCGGCGCTTCCAGGATGGGATGAGCGTCCTTGCCGACGAGCCGCTGGCGAGGCGCGTAGTGGGTATGCAGCAAAGCATGCGCCTGATCGCTGCCGGGATGGCCGAGATGGCTCCCATACAGCTCCCGCACAAACGGGTTATGGGAAGCGATGCGGAGCTGCAGGGAGCGGTCGATCCGGTATAGCCCCCGCTGGCGAGCGGAGCGATCGGTACGATTGCCCCGGGGCTGACCCGCCCCGCCAATGCATCCGCCCGGGCAGGCCATGACTTCGATCAGGTGATAGTTGAGGCGCCCCTCCCGGATCCCCCGGAGGACCTCTCCGGCCGCGCCCAGTCCATGGATCACCGCCAGCTTGAGGACGGCATCGCCCACGCCGACTTCCGCCTCCCGCGCCCGGTCCTGCCCCCGCAAGGTCTGGAACTCGAGCTGCGGCGGCTGGGGCAGTCCCGCCGCATCCAGTGCCACCCTCAGCACCGCCTCCGTGACTCCACCGCTCGCCCCGAAGATGACGCCGCCCCCGGTGGTCATGCCCAGGGGATTATCCGCTGCTTCCGGTTCGAGTTCCGAGAAGACGATGCCGGCCTCGCGGATCAGTTGGGCGGCCTCGACGGTGGACAGCACCCAGTCGACGTCGCCGGCGTGCTCGGGCCGATGGGCCTCGAATTTCTTAGCGCTGCACGGCATGATGGACACGACTCGCACCCGCGGCGACTCGGCAGCATGCGTCAGCTTCTTGACGAGCGCGCCCAACATCTGCTGGGGCGACTTGCAGGTGGACAGGTTCCCCAGGAACTCGGGGAAATACTGCTCGCAGTACTTCACCCAGGCCGGACAACACGAAGTGAGGTGCGGGAACGGGCCGCCCCGCTCGAGCCGACCCTGGAACTCATGGGCCTCCTCGACGGTAGTCAGGTCGGCGGTGAACACCGTATCGTATACCCGGTCGAAGCCAACTCTCCGGAGAGCGGCTACCACCAGGCCGGTGCCGTCCTCCCCCGGCGGCAGCCCGAAGGTCTCGCCCAGGGCCACCCGCACCGCAGGGGCCAGTTGCGCGACCACCAGCAGTTCCGGGTCGTGCAAGGCCTCCCATACCGGTTCCACGTCGGAACGCACGGTGATGGCGGCGGTCGGACATACGGCGGCACACTGGCCGCAGTTGACGCAATCCACCTCCGCCAGGTCCCGGCCGAAGGCGGGAATCACCGTCGTACGCGATCCGCGATAAGCGAAGTCGAGGACCCCCAGGCCTTGGACCTCCCGGCACATGCGCACGCAGTCGCCGCACAGGATGCACTTGTTGGGGTCGCGCACCAGGGAGAGTCCGGATTGGTCGAGGGGCACATCTTCCCGCCGGTGGCCGAGGCTGCTCTCGCGGACGCCCAGCCGCTGGCAGAGTTCATGGAGCCGGCAGGCGGTCCCCTTGGAGCAGGTGGCGCAATCCAGGCGGTGGTTGGCCAGCAGCAACTCGAGGATCGTCCGGCGCAGTCGGCGCAGCCGCCGGCCATCGGTCCGGACCACCATGCCCGCTTCCGGAGTGGTCGAACAGGAAGCCATCAGCCCCCGTCCTTCCACCTCCACCAGGCACAGACGACACGCCCCGTACACGCTCAGTTCGGAGTGGTAACAGAAGGAAGGGATGTCGATCCCCTGCCGGCGCACGGTCTCGAGCAGGCTGTCGCCGGCGTAATAAGGGACCTCCCTGCCGTTCAACGTGATCTTGCCGGCTGGGTTGCTCATGACGCGACCTCCCCGTCGTCAATGCTCCTGGTTATGGCCTCGAATTTGCAGCGGTCAACGCAGGCGCCGCAGCGAGTGCACCGAGCGGGGTCGATGGCATGCGGTTGCCGGCGTTCGCCGGTGATCGCCTGCGTGGCGCATACCTTGACGCAAGCCCCACATCCGTTGCAGCGTTCGGCCAGGATCCGGAAATCAAGCAGGTCGCGACACACGCCGGCGGGGCAACGCTTATCGCGGATGTGGGCCAGATACTCGTCGCGGAAGTAGCGCAAGGTCGTGACCACCGGGTTGGAAGCGGTCTTGCCCAGCCCGCAAAGCGACCCGTCCGTCACCACCGTGGCGAGATTCTCGAGTCTTTCAAGATCGCCCAGGTCCGCCCGGCCCGCCGTCATCTTGTCGAGGAGTTCCAGCATCCTCCTGGTACCCTCGCGGCACGGCACGCACTTGCCGCAGGACTCCTCCTGGACGAAGTTCATGAAATAACGGGCCATTTCCACCATGCAGGTCCCGTCGTCCACCACCACCAGGCCGCCGGAACCGACCATCGCGCCGGCCGCCTTCAGCGATTCGTAATCCAGAGGCAAATCGAGGTGCTGGGTGGTCAGGCATCCGCCCGACGGTCCCCCGATCTGCACCGCCTTGAAAGGGCGTGGCCGCCGCATGCCGCCACCTATGTCGAATACGACCTGCCGCAAGGGAGTGCCCATGGCGATCTCGATCAGGCCGGTGCGCGCCACCTGGCCGGCAAGAGCGAAGGTCTTGGTTCCGGGGCTCTTCTCGGTCCCGAACTGGCGGAACGCGCGGGCCCCCTCATGGACGATGAACGGCACGCAAGCCAGGGTCTCCACGTTGTTGATGACCGTCGGCTGGCCCCAGAGGCCGGAGGTCGCGGGGAAAGGCGGGCGCGGCCGGGGCATGCCCCGCTGGCCCTCAATCGACGCCAGCAGCGCCGTCTCCTCGCCGCACACGAAGGC
>DOZU01000235.1 GCA_003517845.1 Clostridiales bacterium
GGGTGAGTGGCAGCAGGCCGGGTAAACATTGTGGCTTGAGGTCCAGCAGGCTTTCCCTGACGATCACCGGCCCGTTGCCGGGCCGGCGGTTTCCCTTTACGATCGCCCCGCCGCCGTCGCCGAACGCGGTGCTGGATTGCCACTTAGCCCACACTATAATCCCCGGCCTGCCCGGGTGCAATGTCACCCGACAGCCTAGGAGTTTTCCTCGACAGCCCCGGCCATCCCCTAGCCCCTATTGCCGGCTGAGTTTGTCGCTTCCGCCTCCACCCAGCCCACGCAGGGCAGGCTACGCTGCATCCGGTGGTACCGGATGCAGGTTCAACCCCGGACCCCGGCGGTGACATACCCACCGCCCCGGGGCTCTCCGCGGAGGAAGGGTCCACGCCTACATGCCATTGTAGATCGCCCCCCCTCCTTAACTCCCAGCACCGGCCCCCGACTGGGCGTCGGCAAGCGGCACCAGGAACTTCATTGATGTGCCCTTGACGGATTTTTAGCCCCGCCTTCAGGGATGGTGAGACCGACTCAGGATACTGCGCCACCCACCTCCGGACATTTCTCGTGCCGCGGGCCGGCTATGCCGGCCGCCGCACGATTCATGATAGCATAAGGGTCCGCAGGCGGCAAGGCGCCCGGTGGGCATGCGATTCACAACCGTAGACTGTGGAGCGAGCGACTGGCATGGGTACAGGAGAATACGGAGTCGGTCGCACGCCTGCTGGATGAGCGCGATCGTGAATTCGGGCGGAGTGAGACATGGTTTCTCGTTCTCTTCGATGCGCGCGATCGCTCTGCGGACAACTGGGCAGACATCAATGAGCTTGTCCGTGGTCTATTGCAGGTTGCCCTCGACTTGCGGCCTTACAGGCGCCTGCGTGTCAGGTGCTTCCTGCGGGAGGACCAGATCGATGAAGGCCGCGTCGCAAACTTCCCCGATGCTTCGAAGGTGCTGGCTTCCAAGGTCGATTTGGCGTGGCCAAGAACCGACCTCTATGGACTTCTGTGGCAGCATGCTGCGAACATTGAGGACCCGAGTGCCCAAGCCTTCCGAGAGATGGCACGCTCCCATAGGGTCATTCTCTCCCCAGTCTCCGCCGGCGACATCGAAGTCTGGCGCATGTCTTCCGATGGGAGCCCCGGGGATCCACAGCGTGAGTTGTTCCATACCCTGACCGGCGACTGGATGGGAACAGACCGTCGCCGGGGGTTTCCCTACACGTGGATTCCCAGCCACCTGGCAGATGCGCACGGTCGAACAAGCCCTCGCACGTTCCTGGCAGCGCTCAAGAAAGCTGCCGAGGATACCCGGCAGCGGTACCCCGATCACCCGCGCGTCCTGAACCACGAGAGCATCAAGCGCGGGGTACAGGAGGCAAGCACAATCAGGGTGCGGGAAGTCAAAGAGGACCATCCGTGGGTCGACCTCCTGATGAAACCCTCTTGAGAGGAAGGCTCTGGGAAACTGGAGTCAGGTGACGCCGGCTCTTGTCAGGGGATGGGCCGGCCCAGCAGCCAGGCAAGCCACGCCAGCAGCCCGCCGAGCCCGATGCCCGCGAGGACTTCGACCGGAGTGTGGCCGAGCAACTCGCGGAGGCGTTCCGGCCGGAACTCGTGGTCGATGTACAGGTCGCGGAGCATCTGATTGAGGACTTCCGCCTGGTCCCCGGCCGCCCTCCGGACGCCGGCCGCGTCGTAGAACACGATCATCGAGAACACGAAGGCGACGGCGAACACCGGGCTGTCCGTACCCTCCGCCAGCCCCACGCCAACCGTCAGAGCGGCCACCAGGGCCGAGTGGGCGCTGGGCATGCCCCCGGTGGTGGTCAGCAGTCTGAGTTCCAGCGTGCGAGTCCGGAACCATGCCACCACCACCTTGCCGACCTGGGCAATCAGCCAGGCGGCGACGGCCGCAAACAGGAGGAGGTTCATCTAGGCAGTGCCCCCCCGAGGTCGAGACGGTCCAGGACATCCGCCAGGTAGCCTGCCCGGGAGCCAAGGCGGCCGACTGCTTGCTTCGCCGTCGTCAAGTACCCCATCAGGGACTTGCGGACCGCGGCCTCATCCGCTTCGAGCAGGGAATTGCCGCAGCCTGCAGCGAGATCTCCCTCACGATCCTGAAGATCGTCCAGGAGCTGGTAGGCCATACCGAATGCCTCGCCGAAGTCGTGCAAAGTATGAAGTTGCGTCGGGACGGCATCGGCCATGATTCCGCCGCAGCGGGCCGCCGCCGCGAAAAGCGAGGCGGTCTTGAGCCGGTTGACTTCGCTCCGGCCCAGCCCCTGCTGGCCGGGAACGGTGTCATGGTGCTGGCCGCCCACCATCCCCCGGGAACCCGCCGCCCGAGCCAGTTCGGCCACACACCGGAGGGCCCGCTCTCCTGCGGGGGGGCGCGCCAACACCTCAAAGGCCAGGGTGAGCAAGGCATCCCCGGCCAATATGGCGGTGCAGTCATCAAAGGCGATATGCAGGCTAGGCTGCCCCCGTCTCCAGGCGGAGTCGTCCATCGCCGGAAGATCATCGTGGACCAGGGAGTAGCCGTGGATCAGCTCAATCGCCAGGGCGGCGGGCAGGCCGGCGCGAAGGTCTCCGGCCGCCGCGAAACTTGAGGCCAAGGCAATGCAGCCGCGGAGCCGTTTGCCACTAGCCAGCATGGAATAACGCATTCCCCTGTGCAACCGCACGGGCGGCTCGGTTGCCGGGGGGAGGATCCGGTCCAGTTCCTCTTCAAGGAAGGACGCCCACGCAGGGAGGTTGCTCACCCCTCACTCCTCATCGGCAGGCTCAAGGGGGCGGGGGGTCGCCCCGTCGGTCCCCTCGCTCAGGACTTCAATTCGCCGATCGACAACGTCCAGGATGGCCGCGCACTCGCGGGCGAGCAGGACGCCCTCCTCGTACAGCGCCAGGCCCCGTTCCAGCACCAGGTCGCCCTCTTCCAGTTCCCGTACGATCTGCTCGAGTCGAACCAGAGCAGGTTCAAAGCGCGCCAGATCCGGCACTTCCCTCAGCCTCCCTCCCGAGCGCGCACTCGATCCACCCGGCACTCGGCCGTGCCATCCACGAACTCCAGCGCAACCCGGTCGCTGGCCGTCAGGGAGCGGGCCGACCGGACCAGTCGGCCTGAGGCCAGGTCACGGCAGATCGCATAGCCCCTCGCCAGCGTCGCCAGCGGCGAGAGCCCATGCATTCGCCATAGCAGCGACTGAAGGCGATCGCCGGCCCGTTCGCGTTTGTGAGTTGCCGCCGACGCGAGTTGCCGGGAAAGCTGGTCAATTCGCTGCCGCATGCCCGACAGCCGGTCGGGCGCGCGCAGCATGCCGGCGCTCCCCGTCGCCCGGTGCAAGCGTTCCCGCCGCCCCGCTACCGTCTCGGCGAGGGCGGCCAGCCCCCTGCGGGTCAACGAGGACAGGTGCTGCTTGAACTCTCCCCGGGAAGGGACGCTGATTTCCGCGCCCGCCGACGGGGTGGGCGCCCGCACATCCGCCACCAGGTCGGCTATGGTGAAGTCGGTCTCATGCCCCACCGCCGATACCACGGGGATCGGCGAGGCGTGGATGGCCCGCGCCACCAGCTCCGAGTTGAAGGCGGAGAGTTCCTCGAGCGAGCCGCCGCCGCGGGCCACGATGACTACATCCACCTCCGCGACCTGGGATACGAGAGCAATGCCCCGGGCCACCTCAGCAGCGGCGCTCTCGCCCTGGACCGCCGCGGGAGCCAGTATCAGGCGCACGCCCGGATATCTTCGGCGGCTCACGGTGAGGATGTCGCGGAGGGCGGCTCCGGATGGCGAGGTCACCAGGCCTACCGCCCGGGGGAAACGCGGTAACCGGCGCTTGCGTCCTGCCGCGAACAGCCCCTCTTTGTCCAGGCGGGCCTTCAACTGCTCGAAGGCCAGGAATGCCGACCCCACCCCATCCGGCATCACCTGCTCGACGTATAGCTGGTAGGCGCCGTCGCGGTCGTATACGCCTATCCTGCCTTGAACGATAGCCGCCAGCCCATTGGCTAACTGAAAGGCCAACTCGACGGCGCGACCGCGAAACATCACGCAGCGCAAGCTAGCCTGACTGTCCTTCAGGGTGAAGTACGCGTGCCCCGAGACGTGCGGCCGATAGTTGGATATCTCACCCCTGACCCACACCTGGGCCAGAGAGGGATCGCCCTCCAGCCGAAGGCGGATCCTGCGGGTGACCTCCGCAACCGACAGTACGTTCGTTCGCGGCGGAACGGACATCGACCTCCATCACCCCAGGGTCCGCTCGGCCGCCTCGATCGAGTTCTTGATCAGCATGGTGATGGTCATGGGCCCGACCCCGCCCGGCACCGGCGTGATGAAACCGGCCACCGGGGAAGCGGAGGCGAAGTCGACGTCGCCTACCAGGCGATCTCCCAGGCGGTTCACGCCCACGTCGATGACCACCGCCCCCGGCTTGATCCAATCGCCCTTGATCAGTTCCGCCTTGCCCACCGCCGCGACGAGCACATCGGCGGTCCGGGTGACCGCCGGCAGGTCTCGGGTCCGGGAGTGACACATGGTCACCGTGGCGTGACGGGACAGGAGCAACATGGCCACGGGCTTGCCCACGATATTGCTGCGGCCGACGACCACGGCATGGGCGCCCTTCAGCTGAAAACCGGAGCGTTCTATCAACTCCATGACCCCGGCGGGGGTGCACGGGACGAAGCAGCGCGATCCGATGTGCAGGTTGCCGACATTGACGGGATGGAACCCATCCACATCCTTCTCCGGGCGGATGGCGAGGATGACTGCCTGCTCATCGATTTGGTCGGGCAACGGAAGCTGGACGAGTATACCGTGGATGGCCGGATCGCGGTTGAACGCCTCGACCTGGGCGACCACTTCCTGCTGGCTGGCGGTGGCAGGCATCCGCCGGACCACCGAGTGCAAGGTCAGCTCCTGGCAGGCTTTCTCCTTGCTCTTCACGTAGGAGTGCGAGGCGGGATCGTCGCCGACCAGGATCACGCCGAGGCCGGGTACGACTCCCCGGGCGCGCAAAGCTTCGACCCTGCCCGAAAGCGCCTGGCGAATCTCAGCCGCGACTTGCTTCCCACTGATCACTCGGGCCGGCATCACTACATCCCTCCGTCTAGAGGTTCTCAAGTTGGCGGTGAATCGCTGCCGCCGCGCGTTTGCCCGCACCCATGGCCAGGATGACCGTGGCGGCGCCGGTCACGGCGTCGCCGCCGGCATACACGCCCGGACGGCTGGTCAGTCCCGTCGCCTCCTCGGCCACAATACAGCCCCACCGGTTGGTGGAGAGGCCCGGGGTTGTCTGGTGGATGATGGGGTTCGGGCTCGTCCCCAGGGCCATCACCACCGTGTCCACTTCCCAGCTGAACTCAGACCCGGGCACGGGAATGGGCCGGCGGCGACCCGAAGCATCCGGTTCACCGAGTTCCATGCGCACGCATTCCAGCGACTTCACCCATCCCCCCTGGCCGCCCAGGATGCGCACGGGGTTGGTCAGCGTACGGAAGATGACCCCTTCGTCGGCCGCGTGATGGATCTCTTCCTTACGCGCGGGCATCTCTGTCTCAGAACGGCGGTACACGATGATGCCTTCCTCGGCCCCCAGGCGGATGGCACAGCGGACGGCGTCCATAGCCACGTTGCCGCCACCCACGACCGCTACCCGCCGTCCCACCTTGATCGGGGTGTCGTGCTGGGGGAAGAGGTAAGCTTTCATCAAGTTGGTACGGGTGAGGAACTCGTTGGCCGAATACACCCCATTCAGCGTCTCGCCCGGGATGTTCATGAAAGAGGGCAGCCCTGCCCCAGTGCCCAGGAACGCCGCCTGGTACCCGTCACCCATGAGTTCGTCCACGGTGATGGTTCGCCCGACCACGACATCGAGTTCGAGCCGGACTCCCATCGCCTTGAGCAGGTCCACTTCCGCGCGCACCGTCGCTTTGGGCAGACGGAACTCGGGTATGCCGTACATGAGCACGCCGCCCGGCGCATGCAGGGCCTCGAAGATGGTCACCTGGTAGCCAAGCTTTATCAAGTCGCCTGCGGCCGTCAGGCCGGCGGGACCCGACCCGACGATGGCCACCCGGCCCGGCCGCGGGCGGGGCTGGGGGAGTTCAGTGGCACCCCGCTCCAGAGCATAGTCGGCGACGAAGCGCTCAAGCCGTCCGATGGCCACCGGTTCGGCCTTGCGTCCCAGGATGCACTTGATCTCGCACTGCTCCTCCTGGGGACATACCCGGCCGCAGACCGCCGGCAGGCTGTTGGTTTCCCTGACCACCCGATAGGCTTCGAGGAACTTCCCCTCCGCCACCAGGCGGATCATCAGCGGGATGTCCACCTCTACCGGGCAACCGGCCACGCATTCCCGGTTCTTGCAGGCGAGACATCGCTCAGCCTCTTCGATGGCCATCTGGGGCGTATAGCCGAACGGGACCTCTCGGAAGTTGCGGACGCGTTCGCGGGGGTCCTGCTCGGGCATGGATACCCGGGGACGCTTGACTGATTTTCTAACCGGCTTGGATTCCATCACCGACAGCCACCTCCGCACCGCCACGCGTCGAGGGCCACGCGTTCTTCATCGGCATACATCTTGCCCCGCTGCACTTGCTCCTCGAAATCCACCTGGTGTCCATCGAATAGCGGTCCGTCGACACACCCGAACTTGACCTGACCGTTCACCGTCAATCGGCAAGCACCGCACATCCCCGTCCCATCGACCATGACCGGGTCGACGCTGACCAGGGTGGGCAGGCCCACTTTTCGAGTCAGGTCGGCAACCGCCCGCATCATGGCCATGGGGCCAATGGCGATCACCTGGTCAATC
>DOZU01000013.1 GCA_003517845.1 Clostridiales bacterium
TACCGGGCAGCCAGGAGTTCCGCCGCTGCGACCACGCCCAAGGTATGCGCGAAGGTGGTGGCGCTCTGCTTGGCCCGGAGTTGCACTCTCAGCATATCCAGGTCAACCGGCAATTGGGTCACGGCTGCTTAGAACCTGCCCTGCCTGGGCCGCGCCTCGTTCACCACCAGCTCCCTGCCACCCAGGGAGTAGCCGTTCATGGCCTGGACTACTCGCTCCGCATCTTCGTCGCCGACTTCCACGAACCCGAACCCCCGCGATCGACCGGTCTCGCGGTCGGATATGATCCGACAGCTCTTGACCTCGGCGTGCCGTGCAAACTCCCGGCTGAGGTCCTCTTCGCTCATCGACCACGGAAGATTCCCGACGTATAGGGTCTTGCTCATCCCGCGTCCCCTCCACTTTCCGCCCGAAACTAAAAAACGACAGCCAACCGCGCAACCGCGCCGCTGGCCTTCGCGCATGGTTCCCGCTTCGGCCCCGCGCCTCCGACCCGCTGCAGATGGCTTTAGTCCAAGTATACCACTTTCTGCCGATAGATCAAGGGGTAGCTGCCCCTCGTCGGTACAGATGGTGTTTGAGGATGTAGTCCCGGACTTCGCGGGGAACCAGGTACCGCAACGACTTGCCCTCGGCAACCCGCTGTCGCAGGTCACGCGAGGAGATGGCCAGGGCGGGCGCCGCCAGTTCCTCAATATGGCAGGGCATGCGGCGTTGGAGATCGGCCGCTTTCTCCCGCAAGCGTTCGCGATCGCACCCGGGACGGCTGACGACAATCATGCGGCACAGCCGTAACAGCTCCTCGGGATCCTTCCAGGTATCGAGTTCCATCAATGCGTCGGCACCGGTGATGAAGCACAGCCCGGCCCGGGGGTGCTCGGCGCGGAGAAGGCGTAAGGTGTCAACGGTATAGGATGGTCCTGGTCGGTCGAGTTCTACCCGGGAAGCGACGAACCGGGGGTGGTTGGCCGTGGCCAAGAGGACCATGGCGTATCGGTGTTCCGCCGGGGTGATCTCCCGGTCTTGCTTGTGAGGAGGCAAGCGGGCGGGTACGAACAGCACTTGTTCCAGATCGAACTGCTCCCGTGCGGCCTCGGCTGCCACGAGGTGCCCCAGGTGGATCGGGTCGAAAGTACCGCCCATGATGCCCAGGCGACAAGTGTCCAGCAATTGCTGCATGGCCTCAACTCCTCCTCGCAGCCGTCAACGCCGCTCGCCGTCCGGTGTGAGCCGCCGCCTCAAGGCATCTAACAGCTCTTTCACTCCCTCGCCGGTGGCGGCGGACAGCGGGTAGATGTCCTCGATCCCCCGCGAGGCCAGTTCCCGTCGAAAGGAGGGCAAGTTGGCGCGGGCCTCCGCCAGGTCGACCTTGTTAGCCGCCACGAGTTCGGGAAGGCTGATCAAGCGGTCGTCGAATTCGGCCATCTCCCGTCGGACAACCTCGTAGGCAGCGAAAGGGTCCAATCCCGATTGCCCCGACAGGTCGACGACGTGAACTAAAAATCGCGTTCGACTGACGTGCCGGAGGAACTGGTGACCAAGCCCCGCTCCCTCATGCGCCCCCTCGATCAGGCCGGGAATGTCCGCCAGGACCAGACTCTCCCCCGGCCCGAACGACACGACGCCCAGCGCCGGTTGTCGGGTGGTGAAAGGATAGGGGCCAATGCGGGGGCGAGCGGCCGAGACGCGGCTGAGCAGGCTGCTCTTCCCAGCGTTCGGCATGCCGACCAGCCCCACGTCGGCAAGCAGGCTCAATTCGAGCCGCAGTGTCCGCTGTTCGCCCTTGCCGCCTGGCTCCGCATGGCGCGGAGTCCGCTGGGTGGCGGTTGCGAAGCGGGCATTACCCCGACCTCCGCGGCCTCCCTTGGCCGCCATCACTTGTTGGTCGGGTTGGATGAGGTCCGCCAGCAACTCGCCGGTATCGGCATCGAAGACCTGCGTCCCCAGGGGGACGAGAAGCACCTTGTCCTGGCCCGCATGCCCGTGCCGGCAACTGGGCCCGCCATGCCCGCCGCGGCCGGCGGCAAGGTGGCGGCGATGCCGGTAGTCAAGCAGGGTGGTGAGGCCGGGCGCAGCCGCGACCACGAGGTCGCCGCCGTCGCCGCCGTCACCCCCGCTCGGACCTCCGCGAGGGACATGCTTCTCGCGCCGGAAAGTCACGAGGCCGTCGCCGCCATCGCCGGCCCGCACCTGGATGACTGCAGTATCCACGAAGGAATTGCTCATGGCATGACCCGCGGCCAGACGACCCCGGAGTCCGCCTTCGCGCCCGACAGGCGGAAGTGATATCCGGCGGAGTCCTCGGCTACCACCAGACTAAGGGCAGGGTTGTCGGACCCGGAGGCGCGAGTCACGGCCGCCCGCAAGAGGTCCGCGACCGCCAAGGCCAGGGCCGGTTCGTCTTCCGGCGGCACCCCGGCGAGATCCGAGTCGATCTCTAACTCGAGGACCACGCCGCTCCCTTTGGCTCGGCTCCTCTCCGTCAAGAGGGCCAGGGCAAAACCCGGAGCTTTCAAGGTTAACAGCCTGTCCAGGCGGCGAAGGCGGGCGGCGACTTCGAACGTCCTTTCAAGCGCGGCGGTGGGCTGTCCAAGTTGCAAGTAGCCGGATATGACCTGAAGTTCGTTGGCCAGTTCATGGCTCCAGGCACTCAACACTACCAGTGTCTCCGCCTGAACGCCGCCACGCATGCGCGGTCCTCCTCGGGCCCGGTATAACAGGCAAAAGACCTCGCGCCGCCACAGCACGAGGTCTCGTCGCTCGAAATGCTTCAGGACTCGACGGGCGTTACGCTGACCCGGCGGCGATCCGAACGGGTGCGGTCAAAACAGATGACGCCATCAATCAACGCAAACAGAGTGTGGTCGCTGCCCATGCCCACATTGCGGCCGGGGCGAACGGGCGTCCCCCGCTGCCTCACGATGATAGAACCGGCGGACACCAACTGGCCGTCGTGACTCTTGACGCCGAGCCGTTTCGGCTGGCTGTCCCTCCCGTTTCGCGAACTCCCGACACCCTTCTTGTGTGCCATGTGTGCACCTCCTCCGCCGCGATGAGTCAGGCGTGAATTGCCTCGATCAATAGCTCAGTATAGGGCTGACGGTGGCCACGCTTCACCCGGTAGTTGGTCTTGGACTTGTACTTGAACACGATGATCTTCCGGTCCCGGGCTTGATTTACCACCCGCGCCAGGGCATGCGCCCCGGCCAATACCGGCGTCCCCATCTTCAGGCCGCCGTCATCGTTCAAGACCAAAACTCGATCGAGTCGGATCTGGGATCCGACTTCCGCGTTCAGTTTCTCGACGCGGACTCGCTGCCCCGGACTCACCCGATATTGCTTGCCCCCGGTCTCCACGATCGCATACGTCACTGGTCTCCGACCCCCGCCAATGCTCACGCATCCTGCCTCTGACAACGTTTCATTCTAGCACAGGTGCTAAATAGCTGTCAACGACGCGCGATCGCTCAGCTAGAACGTAGCCAGAGGTAGGGGCGGGTTCGGAACCCGCCCCTACAAGGGTCGCGGGCGGGGGCAGTCACCGCGGACCCGGTGGCAAGTGGGCGACGCCGTCTGGGCGGCCTTCACCCCACAACCTTGGCCCGGGCGAAAGTCCGGTGGGTCCGGGTTATCTCCACCTTTATCCTCCGGCCGACCAGCTTGCCGCCCCCCTCGACATCGACGACGTACCCTTCAACGCGTCCGATGCCGTCACCAGCATTGCTGGCGTGGGGCTCCTCAACCGTCAACTCAATGACTTGTCCGGGCTTGACCGGCATGGCTCTCGCTTCCACTTCCTCCCGGGTACCATGGCGGATCAGCCGCATGGCTTCCAGGTGACAGTCGTCCGCACCGCGTACGAAGATGGTGCGTCCCGTTTCCCGCTCCAGCGCTTGCAGGTTTGCCCCGGCGGGCCCGATGAGCGTCGCGGCCACCGCCGGGTTGACCTCGACCAGCAAGGCTTGGGCTTCGCTACGCCGGAGGATCGCCTTGATCTCACGGCGAAAACGTGCCGCCGCCGATTCCTCCGACAGCACTTTGCCTCGTCCCTCGCAATAGGGGCAT
>DOZU01000119.1 GCA_003517845.1 Clostridiales bacterium
CCGGAGAACCTGCAGAAGACGGGGTCCTTCAAAATCCGGGGGGCCACCAATCACATCCTGCAACTCGACCCGGCCACGGGGCGGCGGGGAGTGGTCGCCGCCTCGTCCGGCAACCACGGCCAGGCCGTGGCGCACGCCGCCGCCCGGTCCGGCTACCCGGCGGTGGTGGTGGTCCCCGAGAACGCCGCGGCGGTCAAGGTGGCGGCCGCCCGGGGCTACGGGGCGGAGGTCATCCATCACGGCACCACCTCCGCCGAACGGACCGCCCTGGCGCAGGAACTGGCCCGCGAGCGGGGGCTGGCGTTCGTCCACGCCTTCGACGACCCGTGGGTCATCGCCGGTCAGGGCACCGTGGGACTGGAGATCCTGGAGGACCTGCCGGAAGTGGACGTGGTGCTGGTGCCGGTGGGCGGGGGCGGCCTGATCGCCGGCATCGCCACCGCCGTCAAGGAGACCCGGCCCGGGGCCCTGGTCTTCGGGGTGGAACCGGTGGGGGGTAACAGCATGCAGCGGTCGCTCGAGGCGGGCGCCATCACACCGCTCGACCACCCCCGCAGCATCGCCAATGGCCTGTTGCCCACCCAACCCGGCGAGCTGACCTTCGCCCTGGCCCGGAAGTACGTGGACGGGATCCTGGCGGTCACCGACGAGGAGATCCGCTCGGCGGTGGTGGTCCTGCTGGAGCGGGCGCGGCTGGTGGTGGAGCCCTCGGGGGCGGCGACGGTGGCCGCCCTGCTCTCGGGCAAGGTGCCCGGCCGCGGCCGCCGGGTGGTGGCCGTCCTGAGCGGCGGCAACGTGGACCTGGCCGTCCTGGCGGACCTGATCGGGAACTGCCCGAGTTGACGTCCCGGGGCGGGGGTACCGCGGCGCGGAGGTCTAGTTCAAGCGCATCACCGCGGCCGCAGATGTGCCGATCGGCCGTCTCGGCCCGGACCTGACCCGGTTTCGCCGCACCGGCACTATGGCCGTCGGGGCCGGTAGCCCTGCCGGGGTGTAGTCCGCCGGCAGGTACCCGATCATCCGTGGAATCGGGTGAGCCATTCAACGCGGTCCTGGAAAGCCTCCTCACCCACTTGGGAGAGCATGCGCAAGGTCAGGCGCAGGAGGTCCTTGAACGGCATCTGGGGAGCGAAGACGATCCCGCCATGGCGGAGTCCTTGCTGCCCATACTCCTTGGCCAGGCGCTGGAAATCCCGGATGTTGTGGGTCACGAATGCTCGGCCCTCGGACGCGGCGTACTCCAGTTGGTTCAAGTCAGGCTCTCCCGTGCGGCCGGCTTCAGCGGCAGTCAGCACATCGTAGCCTCGACTCCGGAGAACTGTAGCCAGCAGCGGTCGCACGTCCTCGTCCAGGTAGAGCCGGATAGTCACGGATAGGACTCCCCGGGCGCGGCTTCCCGCTCGGCCCTCATTTCCTCGTCGACAGCTTCCCTGTTGTCATAGTAGTAGGCCAGTGCGTCGTACACCTGGGCCAGGGAGAGATGAGAGAACTCGCGCAGCAGTTCCTCGGGGGTCATCCCCTCGTGAAGGATGTAGTAGACCACGGAACTGACGGGGAACCGGGTTCCATGTATGACGGGCCGCCCCCCACACAACCCAGGCGTTCGAACTATGTGCGGATGGCTGACCTCACGCCGCGGAACCGCCAATGCCATCACCCCTGGTCCTATTATAACGGCAGGGGACGTGAATTCGCCAGCTTGCCTTGACAGGCCGGTGGGAACGGGACGGGCGGGGGGCGGCCTCGCCGGCCGCCCCCCGGTGCCTACCTGCTGGCGATCCTCCAGTTCCCCCACACTGGCACTATGGCCGTGCGGGCCGCGAGCCCGGCCTGGCCATGATGATGGCGGTGTGCTCGGCGACGGGCTGCAGGAGGCGGTGGGCTCAAGGTTGAAGGACTGGCCGCTGGTCAGCTAGCGGGAGCGGCTTTCCTTCCTGAGCTGCGGCAATACGAAGGTGGCAAACGGCTCCGGGTGTCTGAAGCTTATCGGCCGTCCCGAGCGACCGGCTACTTGCCCAGGCAGTCCCAGCAAGTGAGCGTCCCGGGTGAGCACCATTTCGGCATCGCCGTGTATTGCGCACAGGACGACCTTGTCATCTTCGGGGTCGGCTGCAACATACGTGGCAGGTGGATGCCTCGGCACTTCCACCAGTTCTGAGAGCAATACTAGCCTGCTGAGAGCCCGCGCCGTCATCCAGGAGTCAACAGGTTCTGGCCGTCCCTTATCGCTGAGGAGGTTGTGCACCGCCTGTGAGCTCGTCGAGGAGCGGAAACGAGTACACCGGGGTTATGAGGCGGCGTATGGCGGTCTGCAGGATCCTCTGGTCGACCGAGCCGGGGGAGAAGAGGCCCCTGATCACCACGTTGCTGTTTAGCACTACTCGCACCGGCTCACTAGCCCTTCCGGTGACGGTCCACTCGGTCCAGATCGGCTTCCGTGATCTCCATCCTTCTTGAGAAACCCTCGGCCCACCTGAGGATCTCTTCCCACCCCGGGTCCTCGAGCACGGCGAGGGATGCCGGCACACCCCGGGGCTTGGGCCGGGTCAGCTCGGACGGGGCCGAGGCACGGTACACGGCGGAGCGGAGCTCACGGCGCCTGTTCCTGCTCTCTGCCCGCCGGCCTTCTCTCGCCAATTGTAGACGCCTGCCCTTTCGCCTGGGGGGAGAGTGACTCATGGTCCACCTCGCAAACGGGTGAGCGGCTCCGCCGAGACGTTGCCATCGGCGCATGGATGTATGTTCTCCACTTTCCAGGCAGTTCCTCCACGACTTGTCTATGGCGACTATGAGAAGCACGTGACAGCCGTTGCCCCCGGGAGTTCACGGCGATGCCGCCGGGGCCGGGGCCTGACCCGGCGTCAACCTGCCCGAACCCGTACTCTTCCCCCGGCAGCCTTTTCCCGGCCGCGTTCGTCCAACTGGGAAGCCGGACATTGGTCGGGTGGTCAGAGGAGGTTGACCCCGTGGATTCTCGCGAAAGACGGCTCGCCCTGGTGCTGACGCTGGCGGTAATCGCGCTGGCCGGGTGCCCGCCGTCGCCGCCGGGGCCTTCCCTGCTTGGCGACTTCGCCGGGGTTGACCCTGCGACCCCCGCCGGTCCGCTGGTCGCGGCCTGGGTGGAGCAGAACTCCCGCGTCCGGGGCGTGCACGTGGCCGGGTTCGAGTCTGCGACCTACGTCCTGGCCGCCGGAGGACCGGAGGCGGCCGTGGGCATAAGACTCGTGGCCGCCCGGAGTACCGGGGCCGGCATCATCCTGGTCTTCGAGACCCGGGACCCCGGCCCCGCCCACCGCCCCATCCTCCTGCTCGCCACTGCCCACAGCCCCCCGTCGAGAGCCGGGGTGGAGTTCCCGGGCGGGGAGCCCCTGACCGGGGAGTTCCCGATGCTGTCGGCCTCGAACGGGGCGATCAGCGTGACCTGGCCGCTGGCCGGGAGCGTGGCGACCTCGTCCCTCACCGTGCGCGGGTACGCCCGGATCTTCGAGGCCACCTTCCGGCTCCGGGTGGAGGACGGCCACGACGTGCTGGCCGGCGTCTGTACCATGACCTCCGATGGGGCGCCGGCATGGGGCCAGTTCGAGGTGGTCCTCGAGTTCCCGGCCCCGGCCGGCCCCGGCCTCCGGCTGTTCCTTTTCGAGGAGAGCGCCAAGGACGGCTCACCCGTCAACGTGGCCCTCGTGCCCCTGGTGGGGGCCGGCGGCGAGCCTTAGCCGCGGCCGCTCTCCCCGGTAGTGGTACCGGGCCTGCTGTTCCGGGCCGGGCCGGGGCTCCCCGCCGCCAGCCTCCCTCCGGGCGGTCTGTCCCTGCGCTCGGGCCGGGGTACGAACCAGCTCGGCCTCTGTCGAGGACCTTCCCGCCTGCCCCTTCCACCCAACGTCATGCCCTCCGTCCCCGGGTCTTGCTGCCATGGTACGCGGGCCCGGGCCGGGGGTTGACGGCCGGTTCAGGCCCCCGGCCGCGGCCGGGGACCGCCGCTGGAGGTAAGCGCTGCCTGAAGGAGGAAATACCGGCTCAGACTCCAGGCGAGGAGCCAGCGCCGTGCTCGATCGTATCTTGTACCGGCTGGCCGTGGGAAGCTGGAGCCGGTTCCGCTTCCTGCCCGGCCCCGGGCTCAGCACCGGGGCCGGGCTGCCGCTGGGTATCTACGTACACATCCCCTTCTGCCGCAGTTTGTGCTCGTTCTGCCCCGACGTCCGGGCCTACTGCGAGGCGGTGCTGGGGGGACGGTCGCCGGCGGCCCTGCACGCCCGGCTGAATCCGGTCGAGGCCGCCCTTTACCGGCTGTTCTGGCGGTGCTACGAGGGACGCATCGACCTCACCGACTCCGCGTGGGCCGAGGTCCGCCCGCTCGGGCCCTGGCTGGCGGCCGCCCGCCGGCTGGGGCTGGTGGCCGCCGACGGCCCGGTGCTCTCCCTTACCAGGCAGGGGTTCTTCCTCTTCCACCTGCTCGAGCGCTACTACACCCGGAGGTACATCGCCCGCCTGTGGCAGGCGGGCCGGGAGGAGGCATTTCCCGGGGAGCTCGAGCTGTAGGTGGCGATCACCAGAACCTGAACAGGTTGGCCAGCGCGCTCGGCCGCAGCCGCTGCGCCTCGGTTATCTCTATGCCGGCGGTGAAGCCGCACTCCCGGCAGGTCTCGGGCGACCCGAACCGGCAGCAGACGTGGTCGCCGGCCACGTCCGCGATGACGGAGGTCGGGCCCGGTCTTCTCCATCTGCCGTTCCGGAAGGCCCGCAGGGCGGCGTAGGAGTTCAGGACCGGCAGGCCCTGCTTCTTGTACCGGATGAGCTGCCCGGTGAGCAGCTCTCTCTCCTCCCGCTCGATGAACAACTCGTCCACGCCGTAGTAGGGGGTGTGGAAGTAGAACATGACTCCTTGGACGTTCAGTCGCTCGTCCCGGACGAGCTCCAGGAAATCCCCGATGGCCTGCTTGTTGGTGTTGTTGACGGTGTAGATGATGCTCATCTTCTTGCCCGCGGCGCTCTTGATGGTCTGGAGGATGCGGTCAAAACACTTGCCCCGCAGGAAGTCGTGGTGTTCCCCGGGCCCGTCCAGGCTGATCCAGAATATGTCCGCCTCGGCGTCCAGGCCGAGCGTGCCGTTGGTGTAGACGTGAACGTGGAAGTACCCGATCCTCCGGGCCTCGGCTATCACGTCCCTGAGGGTGAACGGGCCGTCCCGCCACAGGAAGGGCTCTCCACCCTCGAGGTACAGCTCGCGGAAGCCCCGCGCGTTGAACCCGGCCAGCCTGGTTCTTATCTCCTCCATGGTCATGTCGGGTCGGCCGGTATTGGCGACCCGGCAGTGCCGGCAGGACGGGTTGCAGCGGTCGGTGATCACCAGGCCCAGGACAAGAGGCATCGGCCGCCGCAAGACGAAAAAGGGGAAGGACAGCCTCAGGTAGGCCAGGATCTGTCTTGCCCCGGCTTCCCGACTCCGGGGGGCCGCCATCCTCCTCACCGGGGCGGCGGGTTGCCGGCGGGCCTGGCGCGTTGCTCACGCCTGCGCATCCACCTGTCCAGGCAGCCGGCGACGATGGCGCCAACCACGGCGTAGGCCAGGAAGACCCCCCCGGCGGGGCGGTATACGTACCAGATTTCCATCCCCGGGGTGATTATCCCCGTGTGGCGGGTCCTCAGGCCCATGCTCAAGGCCAACCGGATTGCGAAGTCCCAGTCAAGGCCGAGGCCCCTGAAGTCCGAACCGGATCCCCAGGTCAGTAGGACCAACAGCAGCAGATATACCCCGTAACACAGCCAGACACCGGCGGAGGGCTTCATCCGAATCGTCCCCCTCTCCGGTTGGGCGACGGCCATGGCCGTCCTGGTGGCCTCCCACCGGACTTCGTCAGGCTCGGCTCATCGCCTGCTTGGGCGGACGCGGGGTGAGGCGGGGCCGGTCACCGGGCATATTTGCCATTTCGCTTTCCTCCCCGCGGTTCACCCGGTCGCCGTGACACTTCCCCGGCCGGTTGACACGCCCGGAACGATGGAGCCTGTGGCGGGTGTCCGGTGAGCGTCTCCGGGCCACACGCCGAATCCGGTACCTCTCGGCCGGGACCTTCCTGCCCACCGCCAGCATCCTCGATCAAGCCGCCCGGGGCCACCGCATGCTATAATATCCGCGGTGGCGATCCCCTGGCGAGGTGATGGCGATGAGGCGAATCGCAGCGTGGGTCATGCCCGTGGTTGTCTGGCTGCAGGCCGCCTCTCCTGCCTGGGGTACGCAGTTTCCGTCCCCGCTTGGACCCGTCAACGACTACGCCGGGGTCCTGACGAGGACCGAGGTGGCGGAACTGGAGGCCATCAGCCTTGAGCTCGAGGCCAAGACGGGAGCCGCGCTGGTGGTGGCGATCGTCCATACCCATGAGCCGGAGAGCCTGGAGAACTATGTCACCGGGCTTTTTGAGCACTGGGGCATAGGGCAGAGGGGCGAGGACAACGGAGTCCTCATCTTCCTCGCCATGGATGATGCGCATTCCGGCGAAATCGATCACCCGGTCCGGTCGAAGCCGATCGGTCATTCCGCCCAAATCGATCACTTGAGCATGTGATCGGAGCGTAGCGACGCCGGGTGTCCTTCATGTCATGTCCGGACGGTTTGACGGGTTGGCCCTCATGACCTTCCGCATCGACTCCCCTTTCAGCACGATCTTGTGGGCACCGTGGACGAGACGGTCCAGGATCGCATCCGCCAGCGTGGGGTCCGCCATCGCAGAGTGCCAGGCATCGAGCGGTAATTGGCTGGCCACGATAGTGGAGCGCCCTGGACTGCGGTCGTCAACGAGCTCGAACACGTCCCTGCAGTCCCCCGCCGATAGCGGCGTGATGCCCCAATCGTCCAGGATGAGGAGCTTGGTGCCAGCCAGCCTGGCCAGGAGCCTGGCGTAAGAGCCGTCGGCCCGGGCGAGCGCCAGGTCCTGCAGCAGGCGGGGCACCCGGTAGTAGCGGGTCGAGATGCCCTGCCGGCAGGCGGCGTTGCCGAGGGCGCAGGCGAGATAGGTCTTACCTCCACCCGTCGGGCCGCTGATCAGCACCTGGTGGCCCTCGCGGATCCAGTCGCACGCTGCCAGGCGCAGGACAACACTGCGGTCGAGGCCGCGCCCCGGGCGGCAGTCGAGGTCCTCGGTGCAGGCTGCAAGGCGGAGCCTGGCCTCCTTCAGGAGCCGGCTGAGCCGCCGGTCCTGGCGGCAGGCCCACTCGTGGTCGACGATCAGCCCCAGGCGTTCCTCGAAGGCCAGGCTCTCCACATCCGCCTGCTGAAGCTGCAGCTCGAGGGCCTGAGCCATGCCCGTCAGGCGCATGGCCCAGAGCTTGTCAAGGGTGGGCTGCAACAGCATTTAGCGCACCTCCCGGTTCCGGTAGTAGGCGGCGCCGCGCACGTGCTCGTGTACGGGAACGGGCTGTGGGGCCGGCTGCTCCAGCGGTACCCGGTCGAGACCCGTTTCCAGGATGGACTTGACGCTCCGGTAGGAAACGGCCCCGGAGGATAGCGCCCGGCAGCACGCGGCCTCCAGGCGCTCCGGGCCGTAGTGCCGCCCCAGCCGCATGAGCCCCAGGCAGGAACGGTAGCCCTGCTCGGGGTGGGGCCGCTCATCAAGCAGCCGCTCCACGAACCGGCCTGTCCCCGGGCCGAAGGTCTGGGCCCACCGGATGAGGCGTGAGGGCGTCCATTCCAGGTGCTTCTGGTGGGACGCCGGACGGTGAGAGGGGTGGGTGGTGTGACGGCCCCGACCGTAGTAGCGGCGGTGACTGGCTACCCGCTGACCGCGGTGGAGGAGTTCCACCGTGGTGCCCGTCAGGCGCACGTCGACGGTCTCCCGGACCAACTGGTAGGGCACGCTGTAAGAAGTACCGGCATACTACACCTCCTCAGCACAATGGTGTACATATCTCAGGTTGTGGCGCCGTAGCAGCCGTTGACCGGCGGTTTCTCGTCCGTGACAGTTCCGGCCCCGGGTGTTCAAAGAGCTGGCTCCCCCTGCCATTATACAGATGACCTTTCACCTTACCGTGACGATACCACCGACGTACTGTTGCGGGGTTGACACCGCATTCAGCCGCAAACTCCTCGAGTCTGAGCAACCCCCGGTGTCGCAATCGCTGGTAGCGGGTTTGGAGACCGTACTGCTGCGCGATGCGGTGCACCTTGATAGCGGTGAAGCGTCCCTGGTAGCCGGAGCGCAACCCCTTGGCGTTGAGGATTTCGGCGGTCTGGGGTTCGGTGTGCTCGTTCAACAAGCGGTCGATTTCCTGCACGACGGCATCGGATGTCCGATAACGCTGCGGCGCCGCCAAGGGCATCGGCAGCGTGAGGGTGTGCAGGGCGCCACCCTTGAAGCGGACATGGGCAGCGATCTCTGTTCCGCGGAGCAGCGTCACATCCTCCACCAGCAGGCGCAGAAGGCGCTTGCGGTCACGAGGCACGGTACGGGGATCGTTCCATAACTGGGGGAAGTCGGTGGCCAGCGCCAAGACCTGAGCCTTCTGCTCGTCGCCGATGGTGAGCCGATCGGCCTGGCGCTGAATGTGGTATTCCTCCTCGGCCGTCCGCAGGGCCGCCAGGGACTCATTCCACTCGGTTTCCAGTTGCGCCGCCACCAGGCGATTGGTCGGATCGACGCTCATGTAGCGGCGCTGGGCCAACTCGGCCGCATAGCGCATCCGGTCAACCTGCTGCCGCCGGAGGCGATCGACCTCGGCGGAGCGAGCCTCCAGCTCCTGCTGGACGCCCAAGGCGACCTCAAGGGCAAGGGGGGCGAACGCCTCAATCATCAGGGCGCCCACTGCGGCGTCCACGTCGGTCCCCGGGATACACTGGCAGAGCGGGCCGCCACGGATGCGACGCTCCCGAGCACACACGTACCGGGGCCGCATTCGGGATGTCTGTTTCAGGTATTCGACCGTCATCTTGGCGCCGCACCGGCCACACAAGGCCAGTCCTTGCAGCAACGCCGGCCCTTCCCGGGGCGGGCTGGAGCCTGGATGGTCCGGCCGGGGCGTGATGTTGGCTTCAAGACGGCGGAGGTGCTCCTCGTATTCAGACCAGGAAATGTAGCCCGGGTGGGCCCCCGGGAACAGGGCGATCCACTCTTGCCGCGGCAGCAAGGTTGTACGGCACTGACCGCCCGGCGTGCGCCGCCAGCGACGCCGACCGAAGAAGAAGGCGCCGGCGTAACGGGGGTTGTGCAGCACGTCCAATACAAGGCCTTGCGACAAAGGTGCCCAGCGCAGTTCACCCTTGTGCGGGCCCTTCCGGATCCGTCGGGGGAAGGTCAAGTTCTGGCTGTGAAACGCACGGACCGTCGCCAGGGCCGACCCGGTCCGTCGGAAGGTAGCGAACAGGCAGCGAATTGCCTGCTGCACCTGCTGATCCGGCTCCAGAACCACTCGTCCGTCCGGGGCGTACACAAGACCCACCGGCAGGATGGTGCGCAACTCGCCGCGCCGAGCCTTGTTCAGGAGCCCGCCCCGCATGCGTGCTTTGAGAAAGTGCAACTCCGCTTCACTCATGGTCCCTTTGAGGCCCAGGAGCAGCCGATCGTTGAAGTTCGCCGGGTCGTAGAGCCCGTCCTCGTCCAGCAGCAGTGTCTCTGTGAGGGCGCAGATCTCCAGTAGCCGGGCCCAGTCGGCGGAACTGCGTGCCAGACGGCTTACCTCGAGCCCCAACACGATACCAACTCGGCCCATGCCTACGTCGGCCACCAGACGCTGAAAGCCGGGCCGACCCACCGCCGAGGCTCCGGAATGCCCCAGGTCCGAGTCGATGACAACGATGCTCTCCGCCGGCCAGCCAAGAGCCGTCGCCCGGTCCCGCAGCGCATATTGCCGGCGCGTGCTCTCCTGGTTCTCGCTGACCTGTCGATATGTGCTCTGCCGGACGTACAGGTATGCCTGACGGCGCAAGTGGTCGGCGGTTAGCTTCTGTGCAGCGAAATCGCTCATCCCCTCACCTCCGTACGACCCCCAGGGCCAAGTTGGTCAACGCTTGCACAAGTTCCGGGGTCTTGGCTGGCACTGCGGCGGAGTCCGCCCGGCCGCAAGGGACAGGGCGGACGGGGCGCGCATCCAGTTCTGTCCAGGCCAGCATCCACGCGGAGACTCCCCGGTGGATCACCAGGGCCAACCCATGACCGGCGGGGGGCTCCTGGCCGAGGGCCGCCCTTCGCAGCGCCTCGTAACGGGCGGTCAGGGTCTGGGCATCGGCCCGGTGCGAGAGTGCCCCCCCTTTGCGCGCCCGCGGAGGGCGCGCTCGATGCTGCGTGGATGCACTTGCAGGTCGAACCGTTTCTGCAGTTCCCGGGCCAACTGTCTGGCCCCCACACCCGGGTGTTCTGCCCAGGCTTGCTGCAAGAACTCCAAGACCTCAGGTTTGAGCTTGTGGCGTCGCCGTGGTCCGGGCTGCTGCCGCTGCAAGCCCGGCAGGCCGGCAGCCTCGAAGGCGCCACGGGCCTGGTAGAAGATCGGACGGGAGAAGCCGAAGGCACGGGCGGTTTCCACCACCGGACGCTGGTTCTGCTCGACACGACGCAACATCTCGTACTTGACCTGCACCAAATCATGGGGGTCGAAGAAGGGATTGGTACCCTGGAAGAGTTCGTCGCTGACGCGCTCCGGATGGGGGTGCAGGGCCCGCTGGGCACGCAGGGCTTGGCGCTTGTCATCCGACAGCTTGGGCATGAGGGGGACCCCCCTGTCCACCGGATATATGCTAACTCCATTATGCCGTCTACTTGCAGCCGTGTCAACCCCCCTTTGGGATAACGGTCTTCTAGCCTGCACTCTCCGCATCCATGCAGGGCCGTCTCAAAGCCGCCAGAAAGGCATGCGGCACAATCGCCTTTACACGAGCGGCGCATTTCCCTTTACACCTCCCGCCGAGTCAGTTCCCGAACCAGTTCAACCAGGGCCACCAGGTCGATGGGTCGAAAGAACGATCGGCCTGCAGATTGCAGCACAAAGGGATCCACAGGCCCCGCATTCGTCCAGGCCAGTGGGAGCTTGAAGACACGCTCTTTGCCACGGAGAACTACCCACGGCTCGCCCCGTGCTCGCTCCAAGTGGAGGAACTCGAATCGCTGCCCCCGGAGAGGGTGGAACGGGTGCGTTATCTCGATCCCCTGTTCAGCATTTGGCTCATCAGCCGCAGTCCAAAGGGTGTTCCTA
>DOZU01000016.1 GCA_003517845.1 Clostridiales bacterium
CCTCTCAGCCGTGGATACAGCGGGCTCAGGAATCGCAGGTTGAAGCCTTCTCCGGGCGCCCCTTTCGAGAGGTTCGCCTCGGAGTGTCGATCCCCTCCCGGCGCGAGCGCGGAGATGCCCCGGGAGGATCATTGAGCCCTGCTAGCCGCTCTGCGAGCAGGCCGGCCATTCCGCTCACCACCTCGCCTCTCGCAAGGGTCACACTATGACGGCCACTCTCGCCTCGGGGGCGGGGATTGACCTGCCCAGGAACTCCATGCACTCCTGCCCCCTGCCTCCGGCCGGCCCCAGGTCGACTATCATGACCCGGTCTTCCTTGTGGTTGATCAGTTCCGACAGCGCGGCCAGCAGGATGACTCTTTCCTGGGGAGAGAGAGAACAGAGAAACACCGAGTACTGCACTGCTTCACCGAATCCGCGCATCTTGCGGAAGACCCTGGCCAGTCGTTTGGGGTCGGAGATGTCATAGCTTACGAGGTACCTGTTCCTCATGTTGTCACCTGGTCGTGAAGGCCGGGTATTCCGGGATCTCCCCCAGCAGGTACCTGGCGAGGAGCCTTGCCTGGATCTCCAGCACCCGGCGGTAGCTGATGGTGTAGCCAAACACAGGATGGGTGATCAGGGTGTCCATCCGGCGCTCGTAAGCCTCCAGGACCTGCTTGCGGGCCCGGGGCGTCAGGGCCACTCCCGCCGCCCGGGTAACGAAATCCCTCTGCTTGAGCTCGCCACCATTGAAAAGGGTGAGCGTAACCGAGTCGCCAACGAGGGGGCGGAACTCCTCGGCCAGGTCCAGTGCCAGAGCCGGACGCCCGTAGCGGGGACGATGGTAGAAGCCCAGGTAGGGGTCAAACCCCACTCTGAGGGTCACGGCCGTAAGCTCCCGGACCATGAGGGCGTAGAGAAAGGAGAGCACGGCGTTTACCGGATCCCGGGGAGGCCGGCGGTTGCGGGCGGTGAAATCAAACCCGTTTTCTGCGGTCTTGAGCATACCCGGGAAGTTGGCGAAGTAGACCCGGGCGGCCAATCCTTCCAGCCCCAGGAGGGAAGCGGCCGCTCTTACGCGAAGGGCGCGGTTGCCCAGCCGGCTCAGTTCTGTCAGGGCATCGGGGGGCGCTTCCCGGTGGTTCCTCCGGAGTAGAGTGCGGGAGTTCCTGATTTTCCCGTTCACGAACCACCGCGAAAGCTTCAGAGCTTCCGCGGGGTCCAGCGCAAACTGGTATTGCTTGATCCGCAGCTCCACGTTCTTGTGCGACATCCCCTGGGTGAGGGCAACGAACCAGCCGCCATAGGTGAAGTGGCTGATGGGAATGTTCCTGGCCGCCAGCTCCTTGACTGCCTGGGTCGTGATCTGCACGTTGCCAAAGAGCGAGACCTGGGCCACATCTATCAGCCGCACCTCCGAGACGGTTTTGTTCCCCTGGCGGATCTGGAGCACCTCGCCATGCTTGCCAACCGATGCGCCCTGCTCCTGAACGTAGACCGGCAGGGCGTCGTCGCGGGCGGGAGTGAGGCGGCGGATCTCACCGGCGTCGGACGGTTCCATGGAAAGGAGGTTGGTCTCATCAGGCAAGCAGATGCCGACGAGCGAACAGCGGGGACACTTGGGGCTGTCCACAAGCGGGGCCGGGATTCGTCCCGCGAGCACCGTTTCGCGCAGGCTCGTGGCCAGATCGAGAGTTCTCCGGGTGAGCGCCTCGCTGAATTCCACGGCTACGCGGCTGCGGGATTCGACGTAGTAGATCACCCCGTGGTCAGACTGGTAGCCATTCTCCCGCAGGACTATGGCGTGGGCACAGAGTTGAACTCGCACCGGCTCCCACGGTTGATCGGGCATCGGGCCATGCTTGTAGTCAACAGGCGTGGCCAGGGGTCCTTGCAGCTCCAGGAGGTCGATCCTTGCCACTATCCCCGCATCGGGGGCGGAGAGGGTCACCGAGCGGGCATGGATGACGTCGGACGTCTCGGCGTCCTGTGGGAATGGCGCCCGGCCGGGGTCGATGTCCACCCGGCGGTGCTGAAACTTGCCTTCAACCGTGTCCACGCTGTCTTCGAACTCGCCCTGGACCCACTCGAGGTAGGCGGCACGCGGGCAGTAAGCGAACTCGCTGAGCATCCGGGCCGGGATGAGGTCGGGCGCGTCCGGGGAGAGGGGGCCGGGCGGGGGGTGCCCGCTCACGGCCCCGTACTCCCTTCCTCGACCGGTATGAACTGCCCCAGCCCGAAGTGACAGCCGTAGCCCAGGGCTATGGGGCCCAGGACAGGTCGAGCCAGGCGAATGAGGTGGCCGGTGGCGTACGTGGTGGCCGGAGACTTGCCTCCGGCCCGCCAGCGGCGGAACTCCAGCCAGCGGACCTCCCGGCCTTTCAGGCGGCAGGTGCCCAGCGGCTCCACCGAGAGCAGGGGAGGCAAGTTGGGGTCGGCCGCCATCCTCCGGGCCCACTCCAGCCGGACCTGGTCTTCCGGCCCGTCCACCTGGCGGCCGGCCTCGTTCAGCTTCGGGGTCCCGTCACGGTGTTGCTTGGGATGACGGTTGAGGACGAACGGGGTCAGCGACCGCCAGGCGGCGGAAGGCCCCAGGATGGATGAGGCGGGCTGAAACAACTCCGGGCCGCCGGCGCCAAGAAGCAGGAAGCCCACCTCGGGGCGGCCCTCGCCCCGGTTGACCCTCCTCAGCGCGGCCAGGGCCTCCATTTCCTTCCGGTCAAAGCCGGTGGTGGAGCAGATGGTGACGTGGTCCAGGCGGCCGTCGCCGTCCACGTCCTCGGGAAGGTAGAATGCATGACGGTGGCCGGTCAGGGGGCGGTCATCCTCGCGCTTGCCGGCCAGGGTAGCCGATACCTGTTGCTCATGTTTCCGGCCGTAGATCCCCATGACCACCCGCCGCACCTGTTCCGCAAACGTCACGCAATCGGTCAGGAGAGGCAGGACGGTACTGTCCAGCGCGTAACGCACCATCGTCGGCAGAAGAGTTGGGGGCACCCGGCCGGCCGCGGGTTCAACGGCGAAGGCGTCGGCCGGCCGGGCGTAGAGCACCCAGCGGCTGCCCGGCGGGGTGAGGGTCCTCTGCCGGGACCGCATGTCGGCGGTGGAGACCATGAGCGCAGGTAGCAGGTCCCCGCCGGGCGCTGGCACCAGCACCCTCACCAGGTGATCGGCCGGGTCAGTTGAGCCGGCATCTCCGGCGTACCGGCAGTTGGGTTCGACCGCTTCGTCCGTCAACCGGGCCTCACACCACGATTCGGCCCTTCCCAGGTAGGGCAAGCCGAGAAGCAAGTTGGACAGGAGCTCCCGCTGGCGGTCCTCCAGTTCAGACTGGGGCCAGATGGCGACGACCGGGTGGTCCTTGGCGAGGGCTACAAAGGTGTCGAAGACAAGGGTGCGGTTCATCGGCCAGGGCATGTAGTGGCGGGTGTGGGCCACGGTGCTGCGGGGAAGGTGGAAGTCCGGGGGAGGCGAGAGCGCGGCCAGAAGCGACCGGATGTCGGCCTCGGGCACGTCGCGCATCGTCTGCTTCCAGGCGCTGACCAGGGCCCTGAGCAACCGCCAGGTCGAAGGCGGCCACTCCGGCACCCCCTCGTTCACGTGGGTACCCCAGGGGGTGGCGTGATAGCGCCCCGCGAGGAAGGTCAGGGCAACCCTGATCACTGTCCATTCTCCTCCTCGGCCGCGTCCGCGTCGGCTGTCCGATCCGCCTTCTTCGGGTCAGTCTTGGGCTTGCCTGCCCAGACCACCTCGGTGACCGGGGGATCTGCGAACAGACCTTCTCGGGCACAGCGGGCAATGGCGTTGGCGAGGCCATCGGTGGCTTCCAGGAGAGTGCTTGCCTGCAGGCCGGCCGGGCGGGTAACGTCAATCCCCAGGTAATCCAGGTCACAGGCTGTCCGCAGCCGCAGGCCCGTCTTGAGGAAGCGATCCACCTTCCAGAGGGCGAGCCTCAACAGGAGTTCCTCGGCGGCCGGACCCAGCCCGTAGCCCCGCATGGTGGCCAGGTCGAGGTTGAAGTAGGCGGTGGTGGAGTCAGCGACAAACTCGGTCCGGGAGAAGGGCACATTCCCATAGCCCTGCTTGGCGTCGCCGCTCGGGTCGACCCGGTCGAACTTGACCCCACCGCTCTGCGCTATCCTCACTCCGCGGGCCTCGATGAAGGCCGACAGCAGGCGGGGCAGCCGGGCCCGGCCGTCGAGCTTCTCCAGGAATACGCCGTGCAGCACGCTGTTGGGGTCATGGCGGAAACACGCTGCCGCGATCTTCCTGAGGTCAACCGCCCCGCTGCCGGAGTCGGCGTCGCCCTCCTGTCCCTTCCGCGCCGGCTTCTTGGCTGAGAGACCCGCCGCGAGCCGGAGCGACTCGGTGAAATCGCCGGTGGAGTTCAGGATGTAGGGGGAGTTGAGCCGGTGGAACTCAAGCACCGAACAAGTGGCCGCGGTGTCGCCGAACTGGGGCAGTTTCACCCGCACATACGGCAAGCCCTTGAGGTCCGGAACCAGGTCATCGGTGGCCGGGTCCCAGCACACGGCTTCGAGGCGGTTGGCCATGGACTGGGGGGATTCCACGAGGAGCATGTCGGTACCGTCGGGCAGGGTGTAGGTGGCGGCGCCCAGGTCGGGGAATCCCGTCGGCTGCAGCCGCTCACCCTGAACAGGCTTCAACCTGGCCTCGAAAAGGAGACGGGGGGAGTCTTGCAGGGACTCAATTACCATCGTTCTTTCCTCCTTGTACCGGGGTGTCTTCCGGGGACGGGGTGTCTCTCAGCACCATGCGGACGAGAGCATCGGTCTGCCACACGGGGAAGAGCAGCGCGGCCGCCAACCGCGTGGTGGTCGCCGGGTTGTACGCGAAGCCGGCGGCGCCGGGACCGGGTCCCAGGGGCACCAGGCCGCTCGCCACCAGCCGCCGCCGCACGATGCCGAGGGCGGTGGCGAGGTCGCCGGCGCGCAGCCGGGACAGGGCGGCGGTGTCAGGCTTGACAGAGACCGGCTCCCGGCCTCGCCGGGTCAGGGGGTGGGGGAGATGGGCCAGCTTGAGAAGGCAGTAGGCCCGGGGGAGGCCGGGATCGGTGCCAGGAGCCCACTGCGCCCGGGGCGCCGGGCGAGCCTCGTGCCACCGGAGGGTGGCCAGACCGCGGAAGAGGGCCTCCAGCCGGTGGTCGTCGGTCAGCCCACAGATGAAAGCGGAGATGTCGGCCAGGGAGGCCTTCAGCGGTCCGTCCACGGGGCAAGTTTCCAGGTTGACCCGGAGACCTTCCAGCAGCCTTCGCTGGAGGATCCAGGTCAACTGGTCGGCCAGGGAGCCGTGCCTGGCGACAGGCCTATCCTCCGGGTCCCAGTGGGCCTGGTTCCCCTTGAGAACTACCTGCTCAAGCTGCCGGCGGATGGGCCCCACCGTGCTGTCACCCACGGATGCCAGCGCGGCAGCCAGGCGGAACTCCTGCGAGCCGTCGTCGCAGGCGTTGAGCCAGCGGGGAGAGAGGTGGTGCAGGGGGCGCAGGGAGTCCCGGGTGCGGCTCTTCCGGCCGAGGGTTTTCGTGGCCCTGCCCAGGGCCGCGGCCACGGCCGCCAGGTGGGCCTTGCCGCCGTAGCGGCAGTACGCAAAGATGCTTTCCTCGATGTCGCGCAGGGCCCGGCGGTAGCTCTCGGGCGTTTCCGACCGGTAGCAGGCGGCACGCAGCCGGTCCAGCCAGGGATCGAGTTCGTCCACCAGGCCGACATCCGCAACCAACCTCACCTGGAGTTGCCCGAGCGGGGCGGCCAGGTGAGACTGACCGCTGCGTTTTACGAAGCCGTAGCGCGTGAAGGAAGCGATGCCGCGGTCCACGCCGAGGGAAGCGGCGGCACGGGCGAAGTCGACGCCGGTGCGGGCCTGCCTGCGGCCCACCTGGGCCCGGCCTTCGGCGAACACCTGGCGGATCTCAGGCAGGGAGGTCGGCCGGTGCCACACCGGGAGCCACAGTTCTGCCCGGGCTCCCGAGGCGTCGGAAGAGCTCACCGTACCCCAGCCGGCGGCCGACACCCGGGCGGAAAAGGGGAAGGAGGCCATGCGTTCGGGGTTCGCTCCCATCCGGCGGGCGACGGAACCTGCCAGTAGAACCGCTCCTTCCAGCATGAGAAGGTAGTCCCAGGGGTTGACCAGGCTTGCAGCATCCCACCCCCGGGTCGCGTTCGGTCCTCCTACTCCCCCGGGATGGAACTGGCCTACCGCGGCCTTTGTCAGTGGGGCTGCGCCTTCGTTGAAGAGGCTGAGTCGAAGCCTGGCCGTGGCCAGGCTCCGGTCAACCTGCGGATCCACGCCCGGCCGAAAGTCGATCACCTCCTCCAACCGCTGAATGCAGTTGGCGGAGAACTCCAGCCTTCCGTCCGCTCCACCCCCACCCAGGAGGGGCGGGTAAACGGCATCCTCCGCGGTAAGGACCAGGCTTGTGTCCAGCCACTCCACCATCTCGTCGGGGAGCTCGGCCCGGCACAGGCGAAGCAGGCGCCGCTTGGCTTCCCGATCCGGCCTTGCCTTGAGCCCCGTGGTGGCCAGCAGGGCCCGGACTGCTCTCACGGTGGAGGAATACGCCGCCAACCGGGGGTTGGTGGTCTCTTCCAGCCGCCGGAGGGCCTGTCCGCCCGAGCGGTCGTCCCAGAATCCCGAGTCTGCGTTCCACGGCGCCAGGATGGGACTGGGGCGGAAGTCGTCCAGGAAGAAGGCCACCAGGTCCTCCGGGTCCAGGTGGGTTTGGAGGCACAGGGTGTCCAGTTGCCAGGCGGCGCGGAGCGAGGGGTCCCGCTGCTCCGCCACGATCCTGACTACCCCCAGGGCTTTGAGGTAGCTCATCAGGGGCTGCAAGGTGCAGCTTTCGAGAACCATCGGCTGAGGGCTACCCATGCTGTTTATTCCCCCTCCCGCTTCATGCTGGCCGTAACGTCAGCCGCGCGGAGCAGGGCCTCAAGGAAGGCAATCCGGAAGGGGCCCAGGTCGGCGCGGTCGCGCAGCGAAAGAGCCATTTCAGTCCAGGAAGGCCGCCCATTTGCCGCCCTGCCCAGCTCCATGGGGCCAAGGTCGAGAACCGTCGCGGGCAGCGAGATCCCTCCCCCCAGGTCAACGCCGGGAAGCCGGTCTTCCTGCCTGATTCCCAGGGCCGCGAGCTGCTCTCCGGGCAGGGAGCGGATAGACAACCGGACGCGGCCGTGATGGGAGGCGATCAGGTAAGCCGCCAGCGGGTCGGGATCGCCGGCCTGGAGATAGGCGAGGGCACTGGCCAGTTCGTGACGGAAGTGGCGGCGGGAGTGCCTCCTGCCCCGCGTTGCCGACTTGGCCCACACCGTGCCGCCGCGGAGGGTTCTCTCCTCCGGTGGCAGCCCGCCGAGCAGCGTTTCCTGGAACACGGGGTGGGCCTTCCCCGCATCATGCCAGCGTGCTGCTACCTCAAGCCCCCGGCAGACCTCACCCGGGAGGTTGAGACCGGACAGGGCCGCAAGGATGGCCGAGACCTCTTGCGCCAGATCATTGGCGTGGTCGGCCAGTGCCAGCCAGTAGCCGCGGAAGGCCTGGTGGTCGTCGCCCACGCCCTCCGCTCTCGCGGTGAGGGGTACGGCGACCGGCGGAACCGGATGCTTCCCGTTCTTGTCCCACCCGGTCTCCGGCCCGTAGCCACCCTCCGCCGCCCTCAGCACCAGAGTCTGGCCGGGACGAAGTTGACCCGGCCGGACGGGCGCCCAGCGGGATTCAAGGTGATCCCACCGCCAGGCGGCAAGGCCGGTCTGAAGGCGATCCCTGACCTCGGGCAGGGGAGCGGGGCAGATCTCGGAAGGATCGGGAGCAGGTATGTCATCCGGCGGATGCCCGGTGAAGTCCCGCCAGAGCAAGTGCAGGTCCAGGTCGTTGTCCTCGCGGATGAAGCGGGAGACGTCAACATCGTTCCCCGACAGGTCGGGGGTGGTGTCAAACAGCTCAACCAGGTCCTTGCGCCGGATGACGTGGTCCGGTTCCCGGGTGAGGTCCACCGGGGGGATGTCGAGTGGGGCTGCCGAGAAGACCGTGCCGAGCAGAGCCCGGGCCGTGGTCAGGTCTTCCGGCCGGTAAGGGGCCGCCCGGTCGTCGGGAACGTCCAGCCAGCGGACCTCGGCCGAAGTATGCTCGCCGTAACGGTTGCACCTCCCGAAGCGCTGGACCAGGCTGGTCCAGGATGCCAGCTCGGTAAACAGGGTGCGGGCGGAGATGTCCACGCCGGCCTCGACCACCTGGGTGGAGACGACGATCCGCCCCGGCGATTCCGGAGGCACGGGCGCCCGGAGGCGGTGGTTGAGGAGGTTCCTCTCCGCCGGTCGGAAGCGGGAGTGAGCCAGCAGGATCTCCGGTGCATCGGGCTTGCCCGCCAGAAGGGCGTGCAGAGCCTGGTAGACCCCCCGGGCCCGTTCCACCGTGTTGAGTATGACCAGGGTCAAGGTTGCCGGGCAGTGGGCTGCCTTGATCTCTCTGGCCAAAGCAGCGGCCAGCTCGGGGGTCTTCGAGAACCGCGACAACGACACCGGGCACGGTACAATGCTCTTGTTGGCGCCCAGGCGGATCCTCAGGTCCCCCGCAAGGTCGTCATCGGTGAGCCCCAGCGATTCATCGGCATCCGGTGCGCCGTGGTCGACCGTTCTGAGCCAATGCGAGTCCATGGTGGCGGACATCCAGAGGCATTGGGTGGGACCGAAGGTCCCCAGTTTCTGTCGAAGCCCTGCCAACTGCGTGGTGGTCGCCAGGCCGACCCCCATGAGCTGAACCTCGTCCAGCACCCAGAGGCAGTCGTTGTTCACAAGGCCAAAGGCGGCCGGCCATCCGAACCGGTTCATGCCGTAGCCGCGGTTGAGCGCGCGGGAGAGCAACATGTCCTGGGTGCCCACCAGGACCGCGGGGCTTGCCGGGTCAAGTGCCCACTCGTCAGCAACCTCGCCCCCCATCAGCACGTGCACGCCGATAGCGCCGGGGGTTGCCGGGCTGTCGGCCAGCTTAGCCAGCATTGCCCTCGCGTTCTCAACCGTTTGTTCCACCAGGACTCTCATGGGCAGACAGTACACCAGGCGGCGGGGAGTGCCGGACCGGACCTGGGGGCACGGGTGCAGGAACCGCCGCCAGTACCAGGCAAGCAGAACCGCGGCGGTCTTGCCGGCACCGGTAGGAACTCGCATGTAGGCGGGGAAACGCTCTCCCTCGGCCAGTTGGCGCTGGTACGGGTAAGGCTTGTGGCCGGTGGCGAACTGAAAGAAGTCGTCAAACACCCAGCCGTGACCGTCCATCATCCACCTCCACGGGGAAGCCTCCCGGGTACACAGTATCACGCCAGACCGCCATATAGTGGCGGGCTGGTCGCCTGGTGTCCAAAGATTGGGGTTTGCGGAAGATTTCCCGTAGGTCAGTATCGATCCCTGCCGGATCCTGGAACACGAGTGAGACCGATCTCGCGGAGGCTCGTGAGCTGGCGGGCAATGGGGAGGCCAAGTACTGCTGGAACCGGCGCAGTCACTGGCCGACGTTCTTCCGCCCAGACCCCACCCGGAAGCATCGGTCGTGCAACTCGAGGTTCCCTGATGCGCTGATGGGAAAGGCTTCAATGGGTCCACGGCCTCTCAGCCCCTGATCACTTGACTTAGTTCTTAGCTTAGTTTATGCTTTTGCTGAGGTGATTCAGCGGTGCGCCAGGTGAATGTCCACGAAGCAAAGACGCAGCTTTCGCGACTCCTGGCACGAGTGCAGCAGGGTGAGGAGATTGTTATCGCCAAGGCTGATGTGCCGATAGCTCGACTGGTCCCCATCAGTCACCGCCCTGTCGCCCGGGTGGCGGGCAGCGCTAAAGACAAGCTCATCATCGCCCCCGATTTCGACGCCCCATTGCCCCAATCGCTTGCGGAAGCCTTTGAAGGATGAGAGCTTTACTGGACACGCACGTCTTCCTGTGGTGGATCACCGACGACCCGCGCCTCTCTGCGAAGGCGCGCCAGATCATCGCCACCGGGACCAACACTCTGTTCTTGAGTGCAGCCAGCGGTTGGGAGATAGCCATTAAGGCTGGAATGGGCAGGCTGAAGCTGGAAACGAACCGGCTCGACAGCTTCGTGACGCACCAACTCACGCTGAATGGCATATCCAGCTTGCCGGTTCAAATGAGCCACGCCCTGCACGTCCACTCCCTCGAACCCCATCACCGCGACCCCTTTGACCGCTTGCTGGTGGCGCAGGCGCAACTCGAGGATCTGCCCATAATCACCTCCGATACCGTGATCGGCCGGTATCCAGTGACGACCCTCTGGTAGGATGGCCACCTGTTCGGGGCGTGGGCGGTTGGGCAGGAGGTTCCCATGAGCCAACCCACAAAGAAAGACACCCATCACTCAGGCCGATGCCGATTCGCGGCGCGGCTTAGCCCAAGTTCACCCCCCGTCTACCACTACAGGTGACGTCCGGCTGCGGGGCCACATCTTGAATGGAGCTGGAGCTGCGGGCCATGGGCGAGCACCGGGAAGTGGAACTCGTGCTTCACCACTGGGACCAGCTCAAGGTCAACCAGATTTGCATCGAACTCGGCGAAGAGCGCCACACCGAATGGCAGTGGACTTTGGGGGAGGTCGGTCAGGGCCTCGGGTTGCATCATGCCGCCTCGCACTGTAAAATAGTGGCATGCGACAGCAGTTCATCAGGGAAACACAGCGAGGTGCAAGAGCATGTCTGAGCGCGCCACGTCCTTCACCTGCGCACTTCCCCTGGCAAGTCAGCCCTGCTCCGCAGGACGCGCTGGACACCCGTCTCGAGGCTGCGCGCCAGGTATAACCGGCCGGACTCGATGGGCGTGGTGCCGGTCTTGAGGAGCAGGATGGGTCGCCAGATCATGGTGCCGATTGCAGCCTCATTGGTCACGGTCGCCCTCGCCGGCTGGATTGTCTGGGAAACGGCCGTCCTGTCCGTGGAGTATGTGGAGATACCCATCAAGGGGTTGCCGGAGGAATTCGACGGCTTTCGCATCGCCCAGGTGAGCGACACGCATGGGAACCGGATCGACCCGGCCGGGCGGGAGGTCAAGGCCATCGCCGAGGCGGAGGTGGATCTGATTGCCGCCACCGGCGATTTCGTCCACCGCAGCCATGCCAGGGGAATGCGCCGGATCCTCCCTTTCATGGAAGCGCTGGTCGAGATCGCCCCGGTGTACGCGGTCAGCGGCAATCATGACCACTGGACCGATTGGCCGTACGTTGCCTGGCGGCTCAGCGCGGCCGGGGCAACGGTGCTGGAGAACAGCCATGTGCGGATCCGTCGCGGTGATGCGCAGATCATCCTGGCGGGCGTGAGCGACCCCTATACGGGGCATGCCTGCCTGAAGCGGGCGTTGCCCGCGCAGGTTGATGCGGTGGTCGTACTGCTGGCCCACGCCCCCACCTGGTTCGAGCCGTGGAATGCCGCTACCGCCCCCGCAAACCTCAACCTGGTCTCGCTCACCCTGGCCGGCCATACCCACGGCGGCCAGATCAAGCTGCCGCTGGTGGGAGCGGTGACCACTGCCTCGGGACGCCTCTTCCCGCCGAGCCACGTGGAGGGCTTGTCCCGGGAAGGGGTCGGCTGGCTCTATATCAACCGCGGGTTGGGGCAAGGGGACTTCGGGTTTCGATTCGGGTCGCGGCGGGAAGTGACCATAATCACCCTGCGCCGGGCGGAGTAGACAGGCTAGAATGCCAATCGAACAGGAGGGGCTAGTCCCCGTCCTGTTCGATTGGTCATCAAGATGAGCGCAATCACCTGATGAGACTGCCTCGTTCCTCGCGGCGCCAAAGGTCGCGAAAACGACAGGCCTCACATTGTGTGAGGAACGTGGGGCATTGACAGAAGATGGGGGGGCCTATACTCGACCAGCGCATGCTTCCATGGGAGGGGGACTGTGGAAGCCGGTTAGCCTGCTCGGGTGTGATTTCGCGCATCGTTAGCAGCAGGATGAGATCCCGGATAACGTCGCCGTGTTGATGGCGCAGGAAGGATCGACTCTAGAGCAGAACGGATGAGGGGCAATGATGAGGTCCCGAGTGACGGTGGTCTTGTTGACGGCAGCCTTGCCGGTGTCACTGCGGCTGTTCCGCCGGCAAGCGAGATAGAAGCTCCAGTACCGGATGCAGTGCGAGACCCTGGGGGTGGAGTTCCCGCCATGGGTAGGCTGCGGTCTCAGATCGGTCATGCCTGCCGTTTTGGCGGTTTACCGGGGCCGTGGCTACGAGGGGAAGCCAGGCATGGGGATCCCCGAGGAGGATTCCATGCACGCAGCTTCTGGCATCAGGCGGGCTACGAATCGGCTGACTTCGGATGGCAGCTCGCCGGTCTGTCACAAGGTGATGCGAGAATCGTCGTCGGCGTGTTTCCTTGTGATCGCTGCTCGACTGGATTGCAGACATACACCGTTCACCCAAACGTGGATAGTCTAATACCCATGCTGATGGTACACTGGTAGTTGTTGGAGCCCTGCTCGGACGAAGGGGGTATCCACGATGACGTGCCGGTTCAGCCGCCGCCCTCGATGTTCGGGGGCATCATCTTCCTCGGGTTCCTCGAGCAAGCCGTCACCGTCCCTCCGGCATGAACTGGCTACCCCCGAACCTATGGTGAACGTCTCGCGAGTTTCAACGAGGCAGGAGGCGGAAGCCGTGAATGGATCGGGAATCCGCAAAAGTGAGAGCCGCCGTCAGAACCATCTCCGCAGCGTCCTCTTGACCATGGTGGCCGCGGCCTGCATGGTGGCGATCGTCATGGTCCTGATCGGCATTCTGGAAAGGAGGAGCGAGTACCGGGAACGTTTCGGGGAGCTTGGCACTTCCGTCATATGGCTATCCAACGAGCCTCCCGGCGGCCTATGGCCATCCGACGAGCCTCGCGGCACCCGACCAGCTTTGGAGTATGGTTTCAGCCGTAGGTGGAGTTTCGGCCGGTCTGCCGCTCTTGCACCTGATCATGGAGACACCCCCCCTGCCGGCCGTCCCTCTGGTCCTGTCCTTGGCCCTCGTGTTGCTGTTGCAGTTCGTGATGGCGAAGCGGATACTCAGGAAGGTACGCGCCTGAACGCGGGGAGGTATTCATCTTGAGATTGAGAGCGTTCTGCCTGACCCTGCTCGGAAGAGCGCTCCTCACGGTGGCCCTGCTGGCTATGACGACCGGAGCTTTCGCGCTGGTCGTGCTCACTTCGATTAATGCGGCCGGGCAAGTAGAGATTTTGCGCAGAGGCGACCATGGACACCAGACGCACCTTCTGTATGTTGTGCCGGAGTATCTTGCGCGTGACACTCATGCCTGAGGCATACTGGACGAGGTGGATATAGCAGCGCTTGCGGAGGCAGTGCCACTACTCGATGCGTTCGCGCTCTGGGATGTGCAGAACGTGATGAGGGTAGAACTGGGACAGAAGTACTATCCACCCTCCGACGCAACTTTCGCAATGACGCCCACGGTGGGTAAGGTCACGCCTGCCCTCAAGGAGGTCATGGGGCTCGGATTGGCTGACGGCAGGTTCATCAGTACGGCGGACCTGCAGTATAACCGACCGGTATGCGTCATCGGTGCCGGAATGCACCGGCGGTTAGGCGGCGGGCAAGTCATTGGCGAGGAACTAGCCATCAAGATGCTCAAGTGGGATGGCACGTATCGATCCCGCGTGCAGCAGACATTCACCATAGTGGGAGTGCTGCAGCCGGAGTTGCCCCTCTTGGCTGCGCTGCCGGTAAGCGATATGGCGCGCTGGGCCTTGTTCCCCCACCTGATCAACTCGCCGAGACCAGGGCAACTACATGGCATGGCATATGGTATGAGAGCATTCCAGGCCCTACAACGCCAGCAATTGGTCCTAAGCCGACTCATCGGCATAGATGAGGCCGTCTTCATCCCGTGGACTGCGGACGGCGACGTTCC
>DOZU01000109.1 GCA_003517845.1 Clostridiales bacterium
GAAGTCGACGACGATGATCCCACCGATATCTCTAAGGCGTATCTGCCGGGCGATCTCCCGCGCCGCCTCCAGGTTAGTGCGTAGTACGGTGTCCGCCAGGTTGGTCGTGCCAACGAACTTGCCCGTATTGACGTCGATGATGGTCAGGGCCTCTGCGTGGTCGATCACGAGATAACCGCCGCTCCGCAACCATACTCGCCTTCGGAGGGCCCGCTCGACCTCCTCCTCCAACCCACAGCGATCGAACAGGCTCTCTTCCCGGCCGTCCACGCAATGCACCCGGTCCTTGAGTTCGGGCGAGATGTCGTCCAATAGTTCCAGGACGCGATGATACTCCGCCCGGGAGTCGATGAGCAGGCGGTTTGTATCCGGGCCGAAGGCATCGCGGATCACCCGCAAGATCAGGCCGAGGTCCTTGTGCAAGAGACGCGGGCCGGGTCCCTCGCGGTATCGCGCCCGGACCTTCTCCCATAGACGGTTCAAGAACTGGAGGTCGGCGGCAAGATCGGATTCGTCGCGACCTTCGGCCACGGTCCGGACGATAGCGCCCGTGCCTGACGGGCGCACCCCGTCGGCCAACTTGCGCAGACGGTCCCGTTCCGACTCGTCCTCGATCCGGCGGGACACCCCGACATAGTCAAGGCCGGGCATGAATACCAGGTAGCGCCCGGGAAGGGTGATGTGGGTCGTTACCCGCGCCCCCTTACCCCCGATGGCGTCCTTGGTCACCTGAACCATCACATCCTGGCCGACCCGGAGCAGTTCCCGGATCGAAGCCCGGCCGGCAACAGCTATCTCTTCCCCATCCTCATCCCTGGGGCTGACATCGGCCACATACAAGAAAGCATTCCGTTCGAGGCCGATGTTCACGAAAGCCGCCTGCATTCCGGGCAAGACGTTCTCAACCTTGCCCCGGTAGATATTACCCACGCTGCGTTCGCTTGCCGGTCGTTCGTGATGGATCTCGACGAGCTGCCCTTCCTCAAGCAGGGCAACCCTGGTCTCCCAGGGTTCTACGCTCACGATGATCTCCTTGCTCACGAGCCACCACCTTTCCGAGTCATGCTACAGTGGAGCGCCATTCGATGAGTTAGCACGGCTCCCGGCGCCAGGCTGATCGGGACCGTCTCGGCCAGGGCGGCGACTACCTCTTCCGGCTTGACCGTGCCCCGCGGGTCCAGTAGTATGCACATCTCCAGTTCCAGGAAATCAGGTCCCTCGGTCACTTCCAGCCTCTCCACCAGCGGTCTGGCGTCTACCAGGCGCGTCCTCCCCTCCCGTCGCCGGGACAGGAGGTGGGATGAAGACTGCATGAAGCGGAGGGCCGCCTGGTGAAGCGCGAACCGGTCTTCGGTCTCGGACAGACGAACCGTGACCCGGTAGGTGGCGGCCTTTACCCCGGCAGCCAAGGGACGACCGGCCGAAGGCACCTCGCAGACTTCCCGTACCTCCAGTCCAGGCGGCAGTTGCGCTTCCAGGGCGGCCTGAAACTGGGCTGAGCTCATGGGTCGAGCGAGGTCGACCTCAAAGTACTCGGCCTGGCTGGTCGCGCCAAGGGTGAGCGCGGACGCGAAAGACAGCCGGGGAAGGGGGTTGTATCCCTGACTGTGAGCGACGTCGATATGCGCGCGCCGCAAGGCCCGCTCGATCGCCCTCGTCAGATCGAGGTGCGAGATCCAGCGAGCGTCGCCCAACTTGGCCATCTTCACCCTGATCCGCTGGACGGGTCTTCGCCTCCCCCGGCCTTCCGCCATGCTCCGCCGGTCGCCGCCGCCCGCGGGTGGCAGGCGCCGCAAGCGGTACATGCCGCCCAGCGGCAGTCCGGGGTCGGCAGGCCGGCAAAGGCCCGCTCCCGCTCCCGCCACAGGAATTCCTTGTCCACGCCGCAGTCAAGATGGTCCCAGGGCAGCAGTTCGTCCTGATCCCGCGGTCGCTCAGCGTAATGGGCCGGCTCGATGCCGCTGCCGGCGAAAGCTCCCAACCATCGCCGATAATCGAACTGCTCCGACCAGCCGTCGAACCTCGCACCCATCGCCCAGGCCTCGCGGATGGCCGGGGCCAGGCGGCGGTCGCCGCGAGCGAATACTGCCTCAACTCGGCTCACGTGGGGGTCATGCCAGCTCAGCCTGACCCGACGCGGCGTGCGCCGTCGCAGATAGGACTGGCGCTCCTCCAGTTCCGCAAGGGAGCATTGCGGCTCCCACTGGAACGGAGTGTGGGCCTTGGGCACGAACGGCGCGATGCTCACCCCTAACTTGAGTTGTCGCCCCTTGCCGCCGGTGACTTCCCGGTAGACTCCTTCTGCCTCCCGAATCAGATCGACCAGGCCATCGAGATCCTCCTGCCTTTCCGTGGGTAACCCGATCATGAAGTACAGCTTGACCGCATGCCAGCCGCTCCGAAAAGCACTCTCCATGGCCTGGCGCAGGTCATGCTCGGTCACGCCTTTGTTGATGACGTCGCGGAGTCGCTGCGTGCCGGCTTCCGGGGCGAAGGTCAGGCCGGTCTTACGGACCCGCTGCACCTGATGAGCCAGCCCGACCGAGAAAGCATCCGCGCGCAGTGAAGGCAGCGAGATTCCCACCCCTCGGCCCTCCTCCTGGTCCACCAGCCTGCGTACCGTGTCCTCGATGGCCGAGTAGTCACTGGCGCTGAGGGCCGCGAGGGACAGTTCCTGGTGTCCCGTAGCGTCGATGAGCTGTCGGGCCAACTCGCATACCTGGTCGGGCGATCGCTCCCTGACCGGACGGTAGATGGTGCCGGCCTGGCAGAAGCGACATCCTCGCGTGCAGCCGCGGAAGACCTCCACCATGGCCCGATCATGAACGATCTCCGAGTAGGGGACCACCGGGCGCAGCGGGTGAGGTGTTCGATCGAGGTCGCGCACCCACCGCCGGCGGACCCGCTCGGGCACCCCCGGCACCGCCGGGCCGAACGTGGCCAGCTTCCCATCTGGCCGGTACGTCACCTGGTAGAGGGAGGGGACATATACTCCAGGGATGGCGGCAAGCCGCCGGAGTAAGTTCCCCCGGCTCCGGCTCCCCCGCCGCTTGTCATCCCGGCAGGCATCCACCACTTCGTGGATGACCTCTTCCCCCTCGCCGAGGACGATGGCATCGAGGAACGGGGCGAGCGGCTCCGGATTCAGGGCGCAAGGCCCCCCTGCCAGCACCAGCGGGTGCCCCGCGTCGCGCTCAGCCGCCGCCAGCGGAATGCCAGCGAGATCGAGGAGGTTGAGCACATTCGTGAAGTTCATCTCATATTGCAGGGAAATGCCGAGGATGTCGAATTCGGCGACCGACCGCCTTGACTCGAGGGCGAACAGGGGCAGGCCCGTCCGCCGCAGTTCCGCCTCCATATCCACCCAGGGGGCGTAAACCCTCTCGCAAGCCGTGTCCTCCCGCCGGTTGAGCTGGTCATACAGGATGAGGCTGCCGAGGTGAGACATGCCAATCTCGTACACCTCGGGGAAGGCCAAGGCGAACAAGACATCGACGCTCCGATGGTCCTTGCGGACGGCGTTCCACTCCCCTCCCGTGTACCGGGCCGGTCGGGTGACGCGGGGGAGCAGACTCTCCAAGGTGTCGGCCACGGGATCCTGGCCAGGGGGCATGGTCCCCACCACGGTCCTGTAAGGAAATCGGCGGTCGCCGGTCAGCCGGACGCGGCGACTCCGCCGCCAATATTATACCTCAATGGCAGCGCGTGTTCCAGTTTCTCGGGAGAAACGTGCGGCGGAAAGGGTCAGCGCGACCTGCGTCGAACGTGATCCTCCATCGGGAGGTGGAGTGGATGACCGGAACCAACCCGCTCCGACCGGAAGCCCTGCGGCTGACCGTGGACCCATCGGTGTTCCCTTTCCGCACCACGGAGGAACTCCCCCCGGTCGAGGGGCGCATCGGGCAGGAACGAGCCGTCGAGGCGATGGAGTTCGGGTTGCGGATTACCAGCCCCGGTTTCAACATCTTCATGGCCGGGGCATCCGGTACGGGGAAGAGCACGTACGCCCGGCAACTTGTGGCAGAGGTCGCTCTCGGCCAGCCGGCGCCGGATGACTGGTGCTATGTGCACAATTTCGAGGAGGCGGACCATCCCCTCATCTTGCGCCTTCCGCCGGGGCGGGCGACGGTCTTCGCCCGTGACCTCGAGCAACTGGTCAACGACTTGAAAGACTCCATCCCCCGGGCCTTCGACAGTGAAGACTATGAGCGGCAGCGCAACGAGATCGTCAAGACGGTACACGAGCGCCAGCAGCAGGCTTTCGCGGAGCTGGAGCGGGCGGCCGGCGAGCGCGGTTTCGCCCTGAAGAGCACGAGCACCGGCTTCGTCACGGCGCCGGTGGTGGGCGGCCAGATGGTCTCGCCAGAAGACTATGAAAACCTCGACGACGCGTCCAAGCGCCTGATAGATGCCCGGCGACAGCAGCTTCAGGAGGTCATGGCTGACACTATCCGGCGGGTCCGGGGAGTGGAGCGCGCCGCCCGCGAGCAACTTGCCCAGCTCGAGAGCGGGGTGGCGTTGTTCGCAGCCAAGCCGCTTCTGGACGAGCTGCGCGGAGATTACCGGGACTTCCCTGCCGTACTCCGCTATCTCGACCAGATCCAGGAAGATGTGGTCCAGAATCTGAGCGACTTCCGGCAGACGGAAGACAAGCCGGCCGCGGTCAACCTGCTGGGCGCCCGCGTGGGCGGAGTTCCCGACCTGTCGCGGTATCGTGTGAACGTCATCGTGGCCAACGGCGGAACCGATGGCGCGCCGGTGGTCTTCGAGACCAATCCCACCTACTACAACCTGTTCGGCAGCATGGAGTACCGTGGCGAGTTCGGCATGATGACCACGGACTTCACCATGGTCAAAGGAGGCTCGCTCCACCGCGCCAACGGCGGCTATTTGATCTTGCAGGTCGTCGACATGTTCACCGACGCCACCGCGTGGCTGGCGCTGAAAAGGGCCCTCAAGACGGGAGAAGTGAGGATCGAGAATATCGGGCAGCAATTTCGGCTGGTGCCGACGGCGACCCTCAAACCCGAGCCTATGCCGTTGCAGGTCAAAGTGGTGATGATCGGCAGCCCCATGCACTACCTGTTGCTGCAGCACTACGACGAGGACTTCCGCAAGCTGTTCAAGATCAAAGCGGATTTCGATGTGGAAACCGACAGTTCCCCGGGAAGGATCGCGCAATACGCCGCCTTTGTGGGATCGGTATGCCGCCAGGGCAACCTCCGCCACTTCGATCGGGAAGCAGTGGCCCGCGTAATCGAGTTCAGTTGTCGTCTCGCGGAGGACCAGAACAAGCTCTCGACCCGGTTCAATGACATATCCGAACTGATCTATGAGGCGAGCACGGTAGCAACCCTGGATGGCGCCGTTAACGTGGGCGCGAGGCATGTGGATGCGGCCTTGCGCGAGAAGATCGACCGCTCCAACCGATTGGAGGAGCGGGTTCAGGAGTTCATCGCTCGCGGGGTAATCCTGGTCGATACCGAAGGGGAAGTGATCGGCCAGGTCAACGGGGTTGCCGTGCTGGATCTGGGCGACCATCGCTTTGGCAAGCCGTCGCGGATCACCGCAACGGCGGGATTGGGAAGGGCCGGGATCGTCAACATCGACCGCGAGTCCCGGCTGTCCGGCCGCATCCACAGCAAGGGAGTGTTGACCCTGGGCGGCTACTTGCTGGGCAAGTTCGCCCGCCGCCAACCGCTGGCCCTCTCGGCTACCCTGGGCTTCGAACAGCTTTACGACGAAGTCGAGGGCGATTCCGCCTCCGGCGCTGAGCTGTGCTGTCTTCTGTCGGCAATCGGGCAGATACCCTTGCGTCAGGGGCTAGCCATGACCGGGTCGGTCAACCAGCGGGGCGAGATCCAGCCGGTCGGCGGGGTGAATGAGAAGATCGAAGGCTTTTTCCAGGTGTGCAAGGCACGCGGCTTCCGAGGTGACCAGGGAGTGATCATCCCCTCCCGCAACGTTGCCAATCTGATGCTCCGGGAAGAACTGGTTGATGCGGTGCGGGCAGGCCAGTTCCAGGTATACGCGGTGGACACCATTGGCCAGGCAATGGAGACCCTCAGCGGCGTACGTTTCGGGGAAGAGGATCCCGGCGGCGCCTTCGAGCCGGGAACAGTGTGCCACCAGGTGGAAACCGGCTTCCGCGACCTGGCCGAGCGCATGGCGCGTTTTGGCAGGGAACTGGCAGGTCCGTCGGACAGCGAGCTTCGGAGTGCGGCGCCCAGCCCGGCCAAGCCTCCCGGGGAGCCGGGACTACCCCCGGGCCCGGAGGATGGCGACCGGCCGCCGGAGAAGCCGCCGGCATCTACCCGGTAGATCAGAAGAGGATGGCCTGGCGGCGCATTCTTATGCTTTGCAGGATGCCGATGGCGGCAAAGTTGACCATGAGGTTATTCCCGCCGTAACTCACGAAGGGCAGTGGCAGCCCGGTTATCGGCATGACGCCAAGGGCCATCCCGGCGTTCACCAGGACGTGGAAAGCCATCATGGAGACGATGCCCGCGGCCAAAAGGCTCCCATAGGGGTCGCGGGCTTCGACCGCGATATGAATGGCCCGCCAGAAAACCAGAAGATATAGCGAGAGCAGAACGGCCACGCCGGCCAGCCCCAGTTCCTCGCCAACAACGGCAAAGATGAAATCGGTGTGCTGTTCGGGGAGGAATTTGAGGCGGTTCTGATTGCCGGAGAACAACCCTTGTCCCCAGCCTCTCCCGCCGCCGATGGCGATCAGTGATTGGCGCAGATGGTAACCCGTACCGAGGGGGTCGACCTGGGGATCCAGGAAGGCAGTGAGTCGTTGGACCTGGTGTCGGCGCAAGGGCAGGGGCATGTCGTGCACCAGGTGCAGGTACATTCCCAGGCTGAGCACCAGGATACCCACCCCCGCGACCAGGGCGAGCTTCTTCGCGCAGGCGCCGGAGATGAAGAGCATGCCGATCAAGATCCCGGCGAATACCAGTGATGTCCCCAGGTCGGGCTGACGGATAATCAGCAGCATGGGGATGGCTACATATAGTCCGGGCAGTACGAATTCCAGCCAGCGGCGGATGGGGGCTGTCCGCTGGCCTAGCAAGGCGCCCAGACACAGGATGATCAGGATCTTGGAGGCCTCCGACGGCTGAAAGTCAAGGATGCCCAGACGCAGCCAACTCTGCGCGCCCTGAACGGTGCGGCCGAGGATGAGTACCAGCGCCAGTATGACCAGCATGCCCGCGTACAAGAAGTGGGCGTAACGCTGGAAGTTGATGTAGTCCAGCATCATGAACGCGACCATGACCCCGAGGCTGATCAGCGCCCAGGTAGCCTGCCGCGTCGTATAGAAGTAGGGGTCGCCCCCGACCGGGCGATGGGAAGTGGCGCTGGTGACCATTACGACCCCGACGATCGTCAGCAGGAGCGTCGCCGCCAACAACACGACGTCGACATTGCGCAGCATCCGCCATTCCCGGCGCGTCTCGCTCCGGCTGCTCATGGGCGCCCGTGTTCCCCTCCTGAGGCAATTATAAAGGCGGTGTGAGCCCCATGTCCATGGGCTCACACCGCCAATCGGTAACAGGTCAGGCGGGCTATACCTGGCCGTCCTGGGGGGGATGCCCATTCCGTCCGGCCGGTTCGGCTCCGGGCGGCTGCATGGCCTGATGCGGGAGGTAACTGGCCAGATTAGCCTGCGGCTCGATCACCGGGACGAGACGATCCCGCTCGCCGGTCATCAGGGTCGTGAGGCCTGGTCCGTGGCCCGACAGATAGGAGTCAGAGTGCACCACCACGCCGATCTCCAGCCATCCCCTCCGGTAGCTCCGGCCAAACTGGCCCGAGCGATCGCGGACTGCCACCAGGTCCCCCAACTTCAAGTCGAGCAGCCCGAACTCCGCGAGCAACTCGCGATCTTGAGTGGTAATGTCGTAGTCCCCGCGCTCGGAACTCGGCGAGCCCACTCCCGATCCCATCAACTCTGGCGGAACTTCGGCCACTACCGGCACTCGGAGCGCCCCGTCGACGAGGGTCAGGCCAAGGTGTTCGAACAGGTCAGGGTCGAGATTCATCACCCGGATCGCCGGCGCATCGTCGATGACGAGCCCCTGCCCCCAGGCCCGAATCTGGATCTTGTCGCCGATGGCCATCCGCTCCAGCGCGGATGGCGGGAAGTCGACGAGCACGTGCTCGATTCCCCCGTGTTTGCCGGTCACCCGCCCCCGCTCGCCCCGGGCATCGCCGGACACGACCTGGGCCTCGTTGCCGATGCAGGCGAGAGTATTGAGGGCCGCGTTGGCCAGTTCGTCCTTCGCGAGCTTGATGCTGACCCCCGGCTCCACGTGATCCCCGACCCATCCCAGCGCCGGGTCACCCACGCGCACGTTGTAGGCGATGCCCCCGGTAGCCGGCAGCATC
>DOZU01000046.1:0-9743 GCA_003517845.1 Clostridiales bacterium
GGAGACCGCGTTTTCGGGGTAGGGGCGGGTTCGGAACCCGCCCCTACAATGGCCGCGAGCATTACCGCGGCCGCGATCACGACCGGGAACACATTTTCGGACGAGGAGAGGAGATGAGGCTGTGACCGTGTGCATGCGGGGCAAGGATATCGTCTCAGTATACGACCTCACGCCGGAAGAAGTCTGGCAAACACTCAAGCTGGCCGAAACCTTCAAGCTTCGCCAGAAGGCGGGCCTGATGGACCGCCCGCTGGCGGGCAAGACGCTCGCTATGATTTTCCATAAGCCTTCCACCCGCACCCGGGTGTCGTTCGAGGTCGGGATATGGCAACTCGGCGGCTACGCGTTGTACCTGGGAGCCTCCGACCTGCAATTGCGTAGAGGGGAAACCTTGGCCGATACTGCGCGCACCCTTTCCGGGTACGTCGACGGCATCATGATCCGCACTTTCGCCCACGATGACGTAGTGGAACTTGCCCGGTACGCCACGGTGCCCGTCATCAATGGTCTGACGGACTACCTGCATCCGTGCCAGGCGCTGACCGACATCTTCACGATTGCGGAGAAGCGCGGACGTCTGACCGGCCTCAAGCTCGTATACGTTGGCGACGGGAACAACGTGGCCAATGCCCTCCTGCATGCGGGGGCGAAGGTGGGCCTGCAGGTGGTGGTGGCCACCCCGGAGGGTCACGAGCCCGACCAGCGGGTGGTAGCCGAGGCCCGCCAAGACGCCTCCCGGACGGGAGGCAGCGTCGAGCTGTCCAACCGGCCCCGCGAAGCGGTGCGGGAAGCGGACGTGATCTACACCGATGTATGGGCCAGCATGGGGCAGGAGGCGGAAGAAGCGCAGCGCAAGCGCATCTTTCAGCCGTTCCAGGTCAACCAGTCGCTCATCAGCGCCGCCCGCCCCGACGTCCTCTTCATGCACTGCCTGCCCGCGCATCGGGGTGACGAGGTGACCGACGAAGTGGTGGATGGACCGCACTCGATCGTATTTGACCAGGCAGAGAACCGATTGCACCTGCAGAAGGCCCTGATGGCCCTGGTGATGTGACGGGATGAAGGCAGCCTGACTCGGGAGGAGAGAGTTCGATATGGGCAAGCGCGTGATCATCATGGGAGCTGCCGGCCGCGATTTCCACAACTTCAACGTGGTATACCGCGACGATCCCCACTCGGAGGTCGTCGCCTTCACGGCCACTCAGATCCCCGATATTGACGATCGGATGTACCCGCCCCAGTTGGCCGGCCCTCGCTATCCCCGCGGGATTCCCATCGAGCCGGAGGAGTCGCTGGTCGAGTTGATCCGGGAGAAGCGGGCCGATCAGGTGGTCTTCGCTTACAGCGATGTCTCCCACGAGTACGTGATGCACCGCGGGTCGGTCGTCCTGGCGGCCGGCGCTGATTTCGTGTTGCTGGGGCCTCGTTCCACCATGCTGGCGTCGACCAGGCCGGTCGTCGCCGTGTGCGCGACGCGCACGGGCGCGGGCAAGAGCCAGACCACTCGTCGCGCGGCGGAGATCCTCAAGGCCATGGGCAAGCGGGTCGTGGTGATCCGGCATCCCATGCCCTACGGGGACCTGGTGCGGCAGGCGGTCCAACGCTTCGCCACCTATCAGGACCTGACCGATCACGGGTGCACGATTGAGGAACGCGAGGAATACGAGCCGCATATCGATCGGGGGAGCATCGTCTACGCGGGCGTCGATTACGGCGCCATCCTCGAGCGCGCCCAGGCCGAAGCCGACGTTATCCTGTGGGATGGCGGCAACAATGACTTGCCGTTCTATCGGCCCGACTTGCACATCACCGTCGCCGACCCCCACCGGCCGGGGCACGAACTCCGCTATCACCCCGGCGAGGCCAATCTCCGCGCGGCGGATGTGGTGGTCATCAACAAGGTCGACAGCGCCACCGCCGAGGGTCTCGCCACGGTGCGGCGCAACGTCCGGGAGGCTAACCCGCGCGCCCGGGTGATCGAGGCCGCTTCGCCGATCACCTTGACCGAACCCCAGACGGTGCGCGGCAAGCGGGTGTTGGTGATCGAGGATGGGCCTACCCTCACCCATGGCGAGATGCCGTACGGCGCGGGCGTGATCCTGGCCCGGCAACTGGGCGCTTCCGAACTCATCGACCCGCGGCCCTACGCCGTGGGCAGCATTGCCGAGGTGTTTGCCCGCTATCCGCACATCGGTCCGCTCGTGCCCGCCATGGGTTATGGCCAGCGTCAAGTGGACGAACTCGAACGCACCATCGACGCGACGCCCGCCGACCTGGTAATAGTGGCAACTCCCATCGATCTGCGCCGGGTCCTGAAACTCAGCAAGCCGGCGGTCCGGGTGCGCTATGATCTGGAAGAGCGGGGCGACCTTACCCTCACCCAGGTCCTCAAGGAGGTGCTGGCCCGAGTTTCCCGGTGACGTCGCCATCAGGGGGGAACGCGCCGGGAGCAGTCGGGAAACCTATGATACCCGGGGTGGTCTGGTCGACTTTCCTCATGGTGTTCCTGGCGGAGTTGGGCGATAAAACCCAACTGGCGACGATGCTGCTTGCGGCCAAGTCTCGCTCGCCCGGGTCGGTCCTGGTCGGCGCGTCCCTTGCCCTGCTGTTGACCACGGCGCTGGGCGTGGTGATGGGAGCCGCGATGTCACGGCTGGTGCCCGCGACCTATCTGCGCTGGTCGGCCGGTCTCGGGTTCATCGCCGTCGGCATCCTCTTGCTGCTTCGACGATGATCGGGCCAAGCGCGCGAAGAACGACGCCATCCGGGCTTGCTCCTCGGCGCCGGCCGGCCGGTTGGCGGCGGCCCAACGCCGGCGGGCTCCCCGGTAGGCATCGATGGCTCCCGCAATGACCAGAGGAGCCAGGATGGGCTGCCAGGACAGGCCATAGAATGGCCGGGGCATCGGCAACAGGAACGAACGCCAGCCCCAAAAAACGATGAAGAGGAAGGCCGCCTTGACATAGTGCCCGTTCAGAAACTGGCCGGAGCCGACCAGTGGCGGCCAAAGAGAGAAGAAGGCGGGGATCGAAGGATAGGTTGGCGGGATAGTGGGCACCCGGCGGGCGATGGCGCCATCGAGCGGGTCCAGAAGGTGCAGGGTCAAGGCCAGACCGGCGAGGTAGATGAGGTAGTTCACCGTCCCGCTCCTGCCTCGAAGGTGATGCTGCCCATGATCCACCGGTAATCTGCCTCGTAGTACGGGAAGAGAATGACGGGCACCAGGTAAGTTGCCTGGTAGTAAGCGCTCGCCACCCGGAAATAAACATCGTATTGATAGTGGCGAACCGTCACTCCGGCCAGGGAAATACCGAGTTCTTTCAGGTAGCGCATGCCCGGGTAACGGGCGAAGGTGAAGTCGAAATCGCGGGCTACCCGCGTGGGCGCCCGGTGAAAGAGGCGGTAGCGCCCGGCGGCTTCGCGCCGCTCGTGTTCCCGATAGGCCGCGTAGTCTTCGAGACTCTGCCCCCGTTCGAGGGAGATGGTGCGGAGCCGGATCCGGGCGAGACCTCCCAGCGGGCTCGCCCGGAAGATCACCCCCCTGGCTTCCCCGGGCAGCTCGCCGGGCAAGGGAACGGTCGAGATGCGCCAAGCGTCGAGGCTCCATGGCAATGTGAAACTGACCCCGGCTGCGGGCACCGCGTGGACGTGGCCTTCATCGCGATACAAGCCTGCCAACGCGCCGGCCAGCAATGTCCAGCACGCGACGCGGAGCCAGGCGCGGCCAACCCGCCGGTCAATGGTCGAGGCGCGGGTCCAAGGCATCACGTAGCGCGTCTCCCACCAGGTTGAAGCTCATCACCGTCACGAAGATGAACAAACCGGGATAGACCGTGTACCACCATGCCCGCCGGATATAATCCCTTCCCTCGAACAACATATTCCCCCAGCTCGGAGTGGGTGGCTGCACCCCGAGACCGAGATAAGACAAGGCGGACTCGGTGAGGATGGCCCCGGCCACGCTGAGCGTTGCGGCCACGATGATCGGTGCCATGGCGTTGGGCAGGATGTGGCGGAAGATGATTTTCGGGTCAGGCGCCCCGAGCGCCCGGGCCGCCTCGGTGAAATCCTGTTCCCTCAGGCTGAGGAAGGCCGCGCGGACCAGTCGAGCAACCGGCGGCCAGGAGATGAGGCCGATGGTGGCGATGATGTTGAAGATGCTCGGTCCGATGACGGCCACCACGGTAAGGATCAGGAAGAGGGCGGGGAAGGAGATCACGATGTCCGTGAACCGCATCAAGACGTTGTCGATCCACCCGCCGTAGAATCCGGCAATCGCACCGATGAGCGTGCCGGCCGTGATCATGATGCCCACCGCGACGAAACCCACGCTCAAAGAGATGCGCGCCCCAAACAGCACTCGGGTGAGGATATCCCGCCCGAAGAAGTCGGTGCCCAGGGGATGAGTGGCGCAGGGCGGCTCGAGGCGGTTTCCGAGGTCGATCGCATATGGCGAATGGGCGGTGAGGTGCGGCGCGAGAATAGCCGCTGCGTATAACAACACCAGTATTACCAGCCCCGCGATGGCCAGGCGGTGCCGCCGGAAGCGGGACCAGAAGATCGCCCTCCATGAGAGATCGCGTTCAGCTTGGGCCAGCATCATCGTCCGCGCCATCCCGGGACCCCCTTAGTCATACTTGATGCGAGGGTCGACCAGCCCGTAGGCCAGGTCGGCCAGGAAGTTGCCGGCGACGACCAGCGTCGCGGCGATGGTGTTGATCGCCATCACCGTGGGGTAATCCCGCCGCATGATCGCCGTCCAGGCCATACGGCCGATCCCGGGGAGGGCGAAGACCTGTTCGGTAACGAGCGCCCCGCCAAAGAAACCGGGCAACGCCAGCCCGACGAGCGTGATCAGCGGGAGCAGCGCGTTCTTGAGGGCATGCCGGTAGATGACCACCCGCTCCGCCAGGCCCTTCGAGCGGGCGGTCCGGACGTAATCCTGCCGGATTACCTCCAGCATGCTGGATCGGGTATAACGGAAGTAGCCGGCCAGGGCACCTCCATAGCCGAGGACGATGACCGGCATGATGAGATGGCGGGTCCGGTCCCAGAGGTTGAAGCCGAGACCATGAGTCTGTATGCCCTGGGCGGGCAGCCAACCCAGGGTGATGGTGAACAGCAGCATCAGGATCAAGGCGAACCAGAAGTTGGGAAGGGACAGACCCACGAAGGCGAAAGCGCTGGCCACATGATCGGTTCTGGAGTACTGGCGTACGGCGCAGACGATCCCCAGGGGGATGCCGATACAGAAGGACACCAGGAACGCGGCGGCCATCAACAGGAAAGTGAGGTCGATGCGCTCGACGACGCGTTCGAGGACCGGCCGGCCGTCATCAAAAGATCGGCCGAGGTCCCCCCGCAGCAGGCGGACGACCCACCGGTAATACTGGACGTGCAGGGGCCGGTCCAAGCCCAGCGCTCGTTCCATGGCTTCGAAGGATGCCGGGTCCGCGGTGGGATCGACCAGCAAGGCGGCCGGCGAGCCCGGAGCCAGATGGATGATGAAGAAACTGATCATGGTGATGCCGAGCAGGACGGGAACGGCCTGGAGCACTCGGCGAAGCACGTACCTTCGCATTGAATCCCCCTCCTCCCGGTCGTCCCGCCCGCGCGACCGGCGCAGAGGGCGCCCTTGGACGGACGCCCTCCACCCGTCGCCTCGAGCGAGGTCCCCTGTAAGTTGGTTTCAGTTCAGGTGCGGGCCCGCCTGCAACGCCGCCGGAATCCAGAGGTCTTCCGCATAGAACAACGGGCTCGCGATCGGACTCACCTTGATCTCGCCCCGAATCCGGTTGCCCACGGCGTGGATGGCATTGGGGTAGAACAGGAAGACGTACGGCTGGTCTTCAGCCAGGATTGCCTGCATCTCCTGGTAGATCTCCCGCCGCCGGTCGATATCGCCTACCCGGCGCCCCTCCTCGAGGAGTTCGTCCACCCGCGCGTTGGAGTAGCTCACGAAGTTGAAGGGACCGCCCTCCGTGTGCCAGATGCTGAAGGCATCCGGGTCGACGCCCAGCGACCAGCCGACGATGACCGTCTCGAAGTTCTTGGCCAGCAGGACGTCACTGACGAAGGTAGCCCATTCGACCAGTTTGATCTCCACCTCGATGCCAACGTCCTTGAGGTTACTCTGGATGACCACTGCCGCCTGCTCGCGCATGCGGTTGCCCAGGTTGGTCTGAAGCAGGAAGCTGAACCGCACGCCGTCTCGCTGCAGGATGCCGTCGGCCCCCGGAGTCCAGCCGGCTTCGGCCAGCAAGCTCTTGGCGCGGGCCGCGTCGAACGGGAAGGTACGGACGTCCGGGTTGTAGTCCCAGCGGGCGGGGCTGCCGTGGGTCCAGGCCACGGTGCCGTGTCCCATCAGGAGTTCGTCGACCATCACTTCCTTGTTGATGGCATGGGAAATCGCGTGACGGACCCGCACATCCTGGAAAAGAGGGTTGGCGAGGTTCAACCCGAGGTAAGTGTAAGCGAAGGTCGGCGTCGACATCAGGCGGAGATGGGGCATGGCCTTGAACCGCTCGTACTCTTCGGGGGTGACTCCTCCGAAATCGATTTCCTTCGCTTCCAGAGCGATTTCGAGCGTCTTCTGGTCGGGGATCACCCGCGTGACCAGTTCATCGCTGTGCGCGGGCGGCTTGCCATCGCGACCGCCTTCCCAGTCCGCATTGCCGACCAGAGCGATGTGTTGGTCGGGCAACCATTCCTTCCAGCGGAAGGGGCCGCTGCCGACCGGGTTGCGCGAGAAACCGTGGTCCTTGACATCCCGGCCATGGACCTCTCCCAGGATGTGACGGGGGATGATGTGATAGCCCGCCGTCCGGGTGAGGAAGATGGCCATCGGCGTCTCCAGGATGAACCGCACCGTGAGATCATCCAGGGCCCTGACCGCGCCCAGGGCCCGCCACGCCTCGAAAGCCTCGGTCACTCGGCGGTCGTGGGCTTCCTGGTCGATCTCCTTGGCGTCGAGGGCCCTCTTGGCGGCGGCGAGTTCGCCAACATACGCCTTGTAGCCGAGGAACATGGCCATGTCCGCCCGTCGCGGCCCGGTGTAGAACGGGTTCATGAAACTCTCATAGGTGAACACGACGTCGTGGGAGGTGAAGGGTTGACCGTCGTGCCATGTCTGCCCGGGGCGGAGCCGGAAAGTGTAAATCAGTTCATCCGCGGAGACCTCGGGGAAACTCTCGGCTGCGTTCGGCACGAGTTCGACTTCCCGGTTCCAGGCCATGAGGCTGTTCTGGAAAAGGTGATGGGTGATGTCCCCCGAGGCGGTATCGGCCACGTAAATGGGGTTCATCGTCTGGGCGTCGGCTATACTGCCCCGGATCATGATGCCGCCGGCCGTAACCTCGGCGCCCGGGTCTTCCTCGGGAGCCCGACGGGGACATCCCGCGGCCAAGACGCTCAGCCCGGCCAGGAGGACGACGAGGGTGGCTGCCAACAAGCGATAACGCGCCAGCCCTTTCATGGCGACTCGGTCCCCCTCTTCAGGGATTTTTCCTGCATTACGGTCCCGCTCAGTCATCGGCCAGTTTCCGCCGTCCGGTGTCCGGAACTCGCTTCTGCCCCATCCCCCCCTTGCCTCCTCGCTGAAACCATAATGCCACGACTTGTCCCGCACTTCCCGTTGTTCCCTGTTTTCCCGTATCCGGGGCCCCCGGCGAGGTGCCTCGAACGGCTCATGTTTTGAGCGGTAACCCGTCCATCAGCCTATGCGCCGGCAAGCCTTTCCTTTCCACGGACTGAGGGGTGCGGGGTGAACCGGGGCGGGCCCAACTGCCTGGCGCGGGTTGGCCGTGCCCGCGAGGGCGAAGGCAGCGATTGGGGATGGGGTTATCTTGGAACGTGAACGCGCTCAGAACGCATTGCGCTGCTCAGCATGCCTTTGGTGCGGCGTCGGATCGAACCCGAACCACTCGATTCCGTCCACGCCGTCCAGCCGCTTGGCCATGACTTCGAGCGCCTCCACGCTGCTATCCACCAGGATGAAGCGGCGCCCAAGCTCAAGTGCGGCCATGGCTGTCGTCCCGCTGCCGGCGAAGAAGTCGAGCACCAGGTCGCCGGGGCGCGACGATGCGCTGATGATGCGACGAAGGATGCCGAGCGGCTTCTGGGTCGGGTATCCGGTCCTTTCCGAACCGCTGGTCGGGACGATCGTGTGCCACCAGGTGTCGGTTGGGAGTTTCCCGCGCGCCGCCTTCTCGGGGCCGACGAGGCCGGGCGCCATGTACGGGATCCGTTCAATCGCATCGACGTCGAACACGTAGTCGGAGGGATCCCTGGCGTAGAGCAGGATGTTATCGTGTTTCGGCGGCCATCGGTCCTTGGGCCGGCCACCGTAGTCGTAGGCCCAAATGATCTCGTTCAAGAAGGCCTCGCGGCCGAAGATGGTGTCGAGTAGGACTTTGCAGTAGTGCACTTCCCGATAGTCGACGTGGAAGTACAAAGACCCGCGCCGGGTCAGGATGCGGTGGGCCTCGACCAGGCGTGGCTCAAGAAAGGCCAGGTAGTCATCGAAGAGATCGCTGAAGCGCTTGGTCCCCACGACAATGCTGTGGTAGCGGCGTCCCTGAAATCCGACCCGGTCGCCCTCGGCGGAGCGCACCGTCTTGAGTTGGGTCCGCTGCTGAATCTTTCCGGTGTTGAAGGGAGGATCGATGTAGATCAGATCCGCGGAGTCCGAGGGCAGCGCCCGAAGGACCTCAAGGTTATCGGCCAAGTGGATGCTGCCGATCACCTCTGGGCGGCGTGAACTCACGTCCGCGCACCTCCCGCCAAGCCTCCCTGCAGCCTGGATGAGACGGGAAATAACTTCTATCGATCGCGAGGCATACCCTGTCTCCAGGAAGGCACTTTCTACTCCGCGCCATCTCGCGTGGGGAGGATAGCCCGGGGAGGTGGCGAAAGACATTTTTCGCGCGAGGGGGGTTAGCGATGGGACGAGGTATCAGGGCGAGAGATCTGGGCATTAATCTGGGTTCCCTGCCCCCGGGTCCCTTGAACGCGATCACCGACGTCCCCGGGGTGCGCGTCGGCCACCGCACGCTGATCGAGGGCCGCGAGATCCGCACGGGAGTCACCGCCATCGTGTTCGATGGCTGCCGGGGAGGCGCCTTGCCGGACCGGCTATTCGCCGGGGTACATGTGTTCAGTGGCGCGGGCGAACTCGCCGGGCACATCCTGATCGCCGAGTGGGGGTTCATCGAGTCTCCCATCTTGTTGACCAACACCTTGAACCTGGACGATGTTCGGGCAGCCGCCCTTCGCTACCTGGGGGAGTGCTACCCGGCGCTCGGCCTGACCGCCGACCCGATCGGCCCCATCGTTGCCGAGTGCGACGACAGCTACCTGAACGACATGCGAGGCCGCCATGTACGGGAGGAGGACGTCCGTCAGGCACTGGCGGCGGCGAATGCCGGCCCGGTCGATGAAGGGAATGTCGGCGCCGGCACCGGCATGTACAGTTTTGACTTCAAGTCAGGGATCGGCACGGCTTCCCGCCAACTCCCCGCTCAACAGGGGAACTACCGGGTGGGATGCCTGCTCGTGACCAACATGGGGGAACGACGGCGCCTGACGATTGCCGGAGTCCCCGTGGGCGAGGAGATCACCGATCTCCTGACGACGGACGTGGTCGAGGGGTCGGGGGTGGTGGTGGTGGCAACCGATGCCCCCATGCTGCCGCACCAACTGGGGCAACTCGCCCGGCGTGCCGCCATTGGCCTGGGCCGGGTGGG
>DOZU01000046.1:9959-10107 GCA_003517845.1 Clostridiales bacterium
ACCCACGCCATACCGGTCGACAGGCTACTTGACAGTCTGCTGCGCCACGGGCGGATCAGGTCGCGCTGAGCGGGAAGGAGGCAGGCTTCGGTGTCGGGAGAACACGGTAAGGGACTCGTGCTGGTATATACGGGTGACGGCAAGGGGA
>DOZU01000046.1:10156-19351 GCA_003517845.1 Clostridiales bacterium
CCGGCGCCGACCTTCGCGCTGGAGACCTTGATCCCCTCGCGGTCGCGATTCAATCCGCTATACGAAGCAGCCATCGAGAGTTGCGAGGAGGCGGTCCTCAACTCCCTCTTGCAGGCGGAGACGATGGAAGGTCGCGACGGCCATGTCGCCCACGCCCTACCGGTCGACCGGCTGCTGGACAGTCTCGGGCGCTACGGGCGAATCCGGCCGCGCTGAGCGGGGAGGAGGCAGGCTTCAGTGTCGGGAGCACACGGCAAGGGACTCGTGTTGGTACATACGGGTGACGGCAAGGGGAAGACCACGGCCGCGCTGGGCCTGGCTCTGCGGGCGGCAGGCCACGGCCGCAAGGTCTTCATCATCCAGTTCATGAAGGGCGATCCGGACTACGGCGAACTCGTCGTCATCCGACGGCACCTTGGGAGCTACATTGAGGTCGTCCAGAGCGGACTGCCAACCTTCGTCGACCGTGACGATCCCAGCCCCGAAGACCGCCGCTTGGCCAGGGACGGGATGGACCTGGCGGGACACATCCTGAAAGCTGGGGCTCATGGCCTGGTGATCCTGGATGAGGTGAACGTGGCTCTCGATTACGGATTGGTGAATCTACAGGAGTTGCTGGAGAAGGTGGCCAACCGTGCTCCGGGCGTGGACGTGGTGCTGACCGGAAGGAACGCCCCTGCCGCCCTGCTGGCCGCGGCCGACCTGGTGAGCGAGGTCGTAGAGGTAAAACACCACTTTCGGCGCGGCGTACCCGCCCGGAAGGGCATGGAACACTGAAGCCGCGGGAGGAGAGAATGAGGCCAGGTGAGAAATACCTCCGTGGTCGGGAGGGGGGCGGACCATCAGTGTGGCGCCTGGGAGAACTCGCCCGGAACCGCGCGGAACAGTCCAGGATGCGTAGCGAACTCCTGCAGGTCGCCGGACGGCGGCCGATCCGGTATTGGCGAGCCTGCGGCACGGCGGGTGCGACCAGCTTTGACCGGATCACTTTGGCTTTTGCCGATCGCAGTTTTCTGGAGATCTACTCCACGGGACTTGATGACCGGGGGCGGATTGTGGGGCTCCTTCAACTCAGGCGCCAGGACTTCCGCGAACCCTTCTCCCGCGGCACGGCATCGTGCCTCGAGTTGACGCTCATGGGAGGGGACGGATGGGCGGGCAGACCGATTACCTCCTGTCGGATCACGCAAGATGGACGGGGCGAAACCCTGACCATCCTCGGCCCGGAGGGCATCTTGCTGAACGTCCGCGCTACCGCGGTCAACGGGCGCGGCGCCATCATCTTGCGCTTGCGGCACGCCCACGACTGGGAATGAGCGCATGAAGGGACCGACGCCGGCCGGGAAAGTTTCCCCCTGGGTGCTCGAACGCTGCATCTTCCCGTATCTCGGCGCCCGCCGGTCCGAGGTGATCGTACGAGCCGGCCTGGGCGAAGACGCCGCCGTATTCGACCCCGATGGCCTACTGGTCGCCGTCTCGACCGACCCGATTACCGCCGCCGGCAAGCGGATGGGATGGTATGCTGCCCATGTTGCCCTGAACGATGTTGCCGCGGGCGGCGCCCGGCCGCTCGGCCTGTTGGTCACCATCATCTTGCCGCCCGGTCTTGCGCCAGCCGCGCTGGCCGAACTGCAACGCGACTTGGCGGAGGCCGCTTCGGACTTGGGCGTCGAGGTGCTGGGGGGCCACACCGAGTCCAGTGATGCCGTGACCCGACCGGTCATCGTGGCCACGGGGATCGGGCTCATCCCCCGGGGGGGCCGGCGAGGCTCCGCGGGCGGAAGGGCGGGTGACCGCCTGGTGCTCACCAAGACGGCCGGACTGGAGGGGACGGCCATCCTGGTGAGCGATTACGCCGATCGCCTGGCAGGCATCCTGACGCCCGCCGAGTCGGAAGCGGCCCTGGCGATGCTCGCCCGGATCAGCGTGGTGCCGGAAGCGCTGCTGGCCGCCGAGAACGGAGCTGCCGCCATGCATGATGTGACCGAGGGCGGCGTGATCGGAGCGGCCTGGGAGATGGCGCGCGCTTCGCGCACCGGTTTCCGATTGGATCGGGATCAGGTGCCCGTGGCGCCGGTGACCGCCAAACTCGCCGCCATGCTGCAGTTCGACCCGATGAAGCTGATGTCCAGCGGTTCCCTGCTGATCGCCACCGCTCGGCCTGAGGTCATGGTGAGCGTGTTGGCTAGCGCGGGCATCGATGCCGCCGTGGTCGGCACCCTGACGGCGAGCGATTATCTCGTCGCTACCGGCGACTCCGCCGCCGAGCTGCCGCCGGACTTCTCTCCCGACGACGAACTGTTCCGCCTGGTAACCGGTTGGCGCGGGTGAGCAGAGGCGGCGGGCTCGGGCCCGCGAGCAACCTCCACAGCAAAGGGCCGGGGCCGCCAAGCGCCTTGCGGACTTCCTCGCGGATCACGCGGGCGGTGCGCAGGGCCGTCGTCAGCTCCGGCGGGTCAGGGGTTCCCGGGCCAAAGCGGGCCCGCTCGCAAATTCCGGTCAGCGCGGCCAACGCCTGCCCTGCCGGCGGGCAGGCCAGGCGGCCGCGCTCAAGGTACTCCGCCGGCGTGTCGGCTGCGGCGGGCACGGCACTGAGCAGGGACAGGTAATGGCCGGCCCCCCGGTACACGGCATCGATCGCGGCCCGGCGGTCGTGAAGCCGGGGCCGGGTCAGGAGCCAAAGCCTCCAGGCACGACGGGCCGCCAGCCAGATCAAGCATCCAGCCCCGATCGCCAGCAGGGCTAGAGTCACCGGCCCAAGCCAGCCCCGGAGGGGATGAGCGCGTCGCTGCCACCCGCCGGTCATTTCCCCCTCGATCAAGTCGAGAAACAGGTCGCCCCAACCTCCGCCCGGGTCCCAGCGCTGACCGGGGAGATCTTGGCCTTCCAGGGGCAAACCCGGGACCGGACCGGCGAAGGCGGGAACCAGGGCCGGGTCTGGTTCCGGGAAAGCGGGCGTCGGCTCGAAGGTGAACCAGCCCGTCCCCGGGATGAAGGCTTCGACCCAGGCGTGAGCCTGCTTGTTAGCTACCGGGATCTCGACCACGCCCGCGGCTGCCGGCGGGAGTGGCACCGCAAATCCCTCGACCCACCGCGCGGCTACGCCCACCGAACGCAGGAGGACGACCATCGCGGTCGAGTGGTAAGTGCAGTAGCCGCGCCTCAGATCGAAGAGGAAGAAGTCCACGAAATCACGGTGCCGGGGCGTGAGCGGGGGCTGTTCCGAATACGGAATGCCGCGCAGATATGCCTGGATAGCCCTGGCTCTGGCCAGGTCGTCGCCGGCTTGCCGGGTGATCGCTCGCGCCAACTCTCCGATTCTGGCCGGGAGATCGGCAGGGAGTTGGAGGTAGTCATCGCTCACATCTGCGTTGTGGTCCAGCGGAGCGGCTGCCGGCATTGGCAGAGGTATGCGCGCCAACACCCGGTACGTCTGTTCAGCAGGAACCCGCCCGTCAATCGACAGGTTGCCCAACGCATCGAGGCTGACCGCTTGCCGTAGTCCCTGGATCGCCACGGGCTGGAGAGGGCTGAACACCACCCCCGTTCGCAGGCCGACATGCTGTACGGCGACCGCGACCTGCCAGTTGGGAATCCCGTCCGGATAGGGGAAGGCGATGGTGCCGGGGTCCGGCAACTCCGCCGGCCGCCGCGGGCGGCGCCTCCACCCCCGGCCGGTATACACATCGCGGATCGAGCCCCGGAGGTAGAGCAGGGGACCCGGAGGGGGATTGGCGATCCGGAGCCGCAGCACGATGTCGTCGTCGGTACGGATCGGTCCGCCGAGTTCCTCAACGTTGCCCCCAAAACCGGTGACCGCCACCGAAAACCCACCATCCGCAGCGGCCCCGTCCCCTTCGCCATATCCCCGCAGATCGGCCAGGAAGGGCAGTACGTCCACAAACCAATCCGCCACCCGTCCCAGGGGGATGGGGCGAAAGTGGCCGGGCAACATCGCAGCACCGCCCGTGGCCAATCCGACCAGGATGGTTACGGAAACGATGGTGGGCAGCACCAGCCGGGGCGATGGGGTTGCCCCCGCCGCCAGTTCGCCGAGATGGCTGAGTCCGGCGAGCAGACACACGGGCAACAGGTACGCGGCCAACGCCGGCGTCGCCCCGCCCTGGTGGAGCAGCCAGGCGGCGGCGAAGAACATGGTGCCCAGCGGCACCAGCACCAGGGGACGGTTCGCCCGGACCACGAGGATCGCCACCACCAGGGAAACCAGCATCCCGACCATCGCCAGGACCAGCGTCAGGACGTCCGGTGGCGGGCCCAAGCCGTGTGACCAGGCGGTGACACTTTGCGCTACCGCTTGCGTGAGCCAGGCCAGCAGGGAGGTAAAGTCCACCCCGAGGGCCACGCCCGCCGGCCCGACCATCGCCGCCGCGATCGCCAGCCCAAGCAAGGTCTGCCGCGGGCGACATGCCAGCGCCCAGGCCAGGGTGACGGTAGCCAGTAGGGCGGCGGCCAGCCGGGGATGGTAGGCCACGGGCAAGGCGGTCCAGTCGGCCAACGGCCGGAGGACGGCGACCACCACGGCTGCCCCCAGGGCAAAGCGGACGGCCTCCCGCACCCGTTGCGCAAACCTCGTGGTCATCATGTTCGCGCCAATACCTCCGGTGGCCGCGAAGATAGCCGCGACCGCATTCCTGCGGTAGGGGCGGGTTCGGAACCCGCCCCTACACTCAATGCATCACCGTCCCGCAGTTCATATACCCTTACACCCTGGCCCCGCAAGTGCAGCGCCAAGGCCTGTTCCTCCGGGGCGGCGTCCTGGTCGCCCGCCCGGATCCAGATGAGCATCACCGTGAACCTCCGGGCACGCAGCCGCCTCAGCGTCTCGGCCAGCGCCAGGTCGAGACAGGGGGTGACGGCTACCACCGTGGACCCGGGAAGCAGTTGCCGGCTCTCCCGCCGCAGGACTTCGCCGAGGGGGACTTGACCCTCCGCCTGCATCCTGGCCAGAGTCTCCAGCAGATGCTGGAAGCGGGCCGCCCCTTTGCCCGGCGCCAGCCAGTGACGGCGGTCGCCGTGACCCACCAGGCCGAACTCATGTCCCCTCTCCCAAGCGTGGTAGGCAAGGGAAGCCGCAATCTCCGCCGCCAGGTCGGTGCTCGTCATGCCGCCGGCGACTTGCCGCTCGGCCTGCTGGAACAGGTCGACGAACAACATCAACTGGACGGTGGTCGTGCGTTCATATTCGCGTACGTGGAGTTCTCGGCGCCGGGCGCTGACCTTCCAGTGGATCAGCTTGGGGCTGTCACCGGGGCGAAACGGTCGGATCTGGGCGAGGCTCGACAGGTCCTCGCGCGCCCGCTGGCGGGTGCGAAATGCCCCGAAAGATTGGCCGGCGGGTAGCGATAGTCCGGGCAGGGGCCGGATGGCGGGATACACTGTGACCGCAAAGCGGCTCCCCACCTGCTGCCGGCAGGTAAAGATCCCGAGCGGGTCCCGGGTTTCGACGGTCATCGGGCCCAGCCGGTAGTGCCCGCGCGCGAGCCGGGTGGCCAAGCAATAGCACAGGCGGGAACTCAAGGGGCCAAGCCACCAGAACTGGTGGGGCAGCCGGATGAAAGTGCGAGTCGGGGCAGGCCAACCCCTGCCGCGGTGCCGACCGTCCCCGGAGAGTTCTCCCGGCAGGGGCAGGCGGATCCAGCGCGCCAATGTCGGATCGTTGAACTGGACCCATGGCACCGGCAGGAAGCCGTCGTTGGCCAGACGCAACTCCAGGACGGACGCTTCTCCCGCGGTCAGGCGAAGGCGTTCCGCCGTGTAGGTGAGCCGGAGAGAGCCGGCGATGGAGCGCAACCATATGGCGGACAGCGCCACCACCCCTGCCAGGCAGTAGAACGCGTAGTAAGCATATGCCCCCCCGCCCAGCAAGGCACCGCCCAGGCAGGCCAGGGCCGTCCCGGGCACCAGGTAGTCCCGGACGCTAATGCGGCGCATAACTGCCACCCGGCGGTACCGGGATCTCCCTCAGCAAGCCCTCGATCACATTCTCCGCCGTTACTCCGCGGAGTTCGGCTTCCGCCCGCATCAGCAAGCGATGGGACAGCACGGGACCCGCCATGGCCTTGACATCGTCGGGCAGGACGAACTGCCGCCCCCGAATGGCCGCCAGCGCCCGAGCCGAGCGGAAAAGCGCGATGCTGCCCCGAGGACTGGCTCCCAGGAAGACGTCAGCGTGGTTCCGGGTGCGCTCGACGATGCGGACGAGGTAAGCGCGGAGGTCGTGGTGGAAGAAGATCTTCTTGACTTCCGCCTGGGCCGCCAGCACCTCCGCCGGACCGGCCACCGCCTTCAGGGCCTGTAACGGGTGTTCTCGCTCCAGTCGGGACAGGACCTCCCGCTCCTCGGCCGGACCGGGATAGCCCAGCCGGATGCGCAACAAGAACCGGTCGAGTTGGGCTTCGGGCAGCGGGAATGTCCCCTCGTATTCCACCGGATTTTGCGTGGCGAGCAGCAGGAAGGGCTCGGGCAACGGATAACTCCGCCCATCCACCGTGACCTGGCGCTCTTCCATGGCCTCGAGCAAACTGGACTGGGTCTTGGGCGACGTGCGGTTGATCTCATCCGCCAGGACGACCTGGCCCATGATCGGCCCGGGCTGGAAGCGGAATTCACCGCTGGGTTGGTGGAACAGGCTGATCCCGATGACGTCGGACGGCAGGAGGTCGGGCGTGAACTGGATCCGCCGGAACTCGCAGCCCACCGATACGGCTGTGGCGCGGACCAGCGTGGTCTTGCCGACGCCCGGCACATCTTCGACCAGCACGTGTCCGCCGGCGAACATGGCCACCAGGATGGCCTCGATCGCCGCGCGCTTGCCGACCATCACCCGCTCAACGTTGCCGAGAACGCGACCGGCCAGCTCCTGTACCCGGAGGTCGTCCACGTAGCGCCCCACCTCCGCCGGCGGAGATTCCTCCCCGGGAAGGTCTTTCCCTCCTCCCCCGTTTTCGGGCAAGGGCGCCACTTGTTGCCGGCGCGACGGCGCAGGAGAGCGCTTACGGCAGGGCGAAGGTAAGGATTCAGGGAGCAACGGTAGGCGAATGGAGGCATATCGCTTGTCACGGACCCTCGCAACGACCGCTCAGGCCTGCTCTGGCTGCCGGCTATGTCAGCTCTTGTGCGCTCTCGACCACTTCGGCGAGAACAACGTGAAGAAAGCCGCCTTGGGCATCCGCGGCCTGTTCCCTTCCCCCGGGCGCTACGAGGTAAGAGTGTGCGTTCAATGCGGGACCTGCGCCGAGGTGTGTCCCGTCGAAGCCATCAGCCGCCGCAATGGCGCCTGGGTCCTCGATCGCGAGCTGTGTACCGGCTGCGGCGCGTGCATAGCGGCGTGTCCCGGGGGGGTGATGTTCACCCATCCGGGGACACCGGAGCCCATCAAGTGCGATGCCTGCGGGGAATGCGTGCCGTATTGCCCGCGCAATGTGCTGCGCATCGCGGAGGAGGTCCAGGAATGAGCGACCTCATGGGTTACGGGGGTCGAGTACTCCGGGTTGACCTGTCCCGCGGGTCGCACAAGATCGAGCCGCTCGACCCCCGCATGGCCTCGGATTACCTGGGCGGACGCGGGTTCGTGGCCCGCATCCTGTACTCGGAAGTGCCGAAGGGCGCCGACCCGCTGGGACCGGAAAACCGGCTGGTCATGGCCGCAGGACCGCTCTCCGGCAGTTTCCTGCCCTGCTCCGGCAAGCTGCACCTGGGCGCCAAGTCGCCGGCGACCGGCGGTTACGGCGACGCCAATATCGGCGGCCATCTGGCCATGGAACTCAAACACGCCGGTTATGATGTGATCATACTGGAGGGTGCGGCAGTCGAGCCGTCCTACCTGGTGATCGACGACGACCGGGTGATGATAAAGGATGCCGGAGACCTGTGGGGTCAGGGCAGCTTTGCGACAGAGAGCCGGCTCAAGGGACTGCTGGGCGAAGACTTTCAGATCGCCACCATCGGCCCGGCCGGCGAGAAACTGGTCAAATTCGCCTGCATCACTCACGACTTTGGCCGTCAGGCAGGTCGGGCTGGCATAGCCACGGTGATGGGCGCCAAACGCCTCAAGGCGGTCGCGATCCGGGGTACGCGCGGGTTCCCCGTGGCCGATCCGCCGGCCGTGCTGGCGACGGGCAAGGCCATGTTCCGGACCATCTTCGGACTTCCCGGCTTCCGCGAATGGACCCCCTACGGTACGGCAGGCATAACCGAGTGGGTGAACCAGGTGGGAGCCTTCCCCACCCGCAACTTCCAGACCGGGTTCTTCGAGGACCACGCGGCCATAGGCGGCAAGGCTATCCGCGACCGGATCCTCGTCCTGGACAAGGGCTGTTTCGGTTGTCCCATCCCTTGCGGCAAGTACGGCCGGATTGAGGTCGACGGCGAAGCTGTCTTCGTGGAAGGGCCGGAGTACGAGACCGTCGCCATGGTGGGTGGCAACTGCGCCCTGGGCCAGATCGAAGCCGTTGCCCACGTCAACGCGGTCATGGACGATCTTGGGATGGACACGATTTCCGGGGGTAACGTGATAGCTTTCGCCCTGGAATGCGCGGAGCGCGGCATCCTCAAGCCATCGGATACGGGTGGCCGCCGGCTTCGTTTCGGCGATCTCGACAGCGTACTCTGGTTGACGCGATGCATAGCAGCTCGGGAAGGCGTCGGCGACTTGCTCGCCGAGGGGGTGAAGACGGCCGCGGCCCGTCTGGGCGGCGGCAGCGACCGCTTTGCCGTCCACATGAAAGGCCTGGAGGTCAGCGGCTACGAGCCGCGCCATGCGCCGGCTATGGCTCTAGCCTACATGACCTGCGACGTGGGCGGCCATCACAACCGCGCTTGGGCCATCACCTACGACGTGGCGGTCGGCCGAGACCGCGTGGAGGGCAAAGCTGCCCGGGTCATAGAACTACAGCACCTGCGGCCCCTGTTTGACATGTTAGGCGTATGCCGCTTTCCCTGGGTGGAAGTGGAGTTCCCGCCGGAGACCTATGCCGACATCTTCCCGGCCGTCACCGGCGTGAAGCGAAGCTGGGCTGAACTCCTGCGCTGCTCAGAGCGGGTGTGGAATCTCACTCGCATGTTTTGGGTACGGCATGTGCCCGACTTCGGCCGTTCCTGGGATCTCCCTCCTGCCCGCTGGACGGAAGAGGATATAGCTTCCGGCCCTACTCGGGGCAAGCGCTTGGCGCCGTC
>DOZU01000081.1 GCA_003517845.1 Clostridiales bacterium
CCCAGTGCCAGCACGTTGGCGGCGTTGTGTTCTCGGGCCAGGCGGGCGGTGAAGGTATCGTGCGCCACCGCCGCCCGGATGCCGGGCACCTTGTTGGCGGCCATGGCCATGCCCGCGCCGGTCCCGCATACCAGGACACCGAGGTCGGCTTCGCCCCGGCGGATGGCTTCGGCCACGGCCACCGCGAAGTCCGGGTAATCGACCGCATCGCTCTCGAAGGTGCCCAGATCCTGCCAGGTCTCATCGGGGAATGCGGCCATGAGCGTCCGTTTGAGGTCCAGCCCCGCGTGATCGCAGGCAATAGCCAGTCTCATGTTCGGTCGCATCCCATCAGCTTGTCCGCAACCCGGTCAACCAACTGCTGGAGATGGTCGGCGGTGGTTCGATAGACATCAATCCCCATGCCCAGCGGGTCGGGGATATCCAGTCCCTCGGCAGAGGGCGGGCAGGTTGGACACGTGGCGTACTCCACCAGGGTGAACACCCGGTCGGCTGCGCCCGGAACGAGGTCGATCACCATTTGCCGCTGGGATCGGGTCATGGTCAGCACCAGATCCGACTGGGCCACCAGTTCCTGGGAAATGGGCTGGGCGCGGTGCGCGCTGAGATCCAGTCCGCGTTCGGCCATCACCTGCACCGCCGAGGCAGCAGCCGGGTCGCCCGCCCGGGCCGCCGTGCCGGCGGAGGACACCGGGCAATCACCCCCCAGCCGCGCGGCCAGCAGGGTGGCCGCCATCGGGCTGCGGCAGGTGTTGCCCGCGCACACCAGGAGGACTTTCGGGCAGGGCTGGGCGTCTCGGTCCATCGCCATCATTGTATACCAGATCCCGGCGGCGGGCCAGGAACCAGATCGGCCGCCCTCGCCAGGCGGTCCTGGATGGCGCGGCCCAGCCCGGCGGCGGGGAAGTCCGACTCCACGAGGATCACGTCCACGCCAGCCTCATCCACAGCCCTCAACCCCGCGTATAGCCCGGCGGCCACGGCGGCGAGGTCCGCCCGGGACCCCATGGCCCTCACCACGTCAGCCTTGAGATCGGCGCCTGCCAGCTCGGCGGTGACGAGAGCACCCACCCGGAGACCTTCCCCGCGCAGACGGATCACCATCGCTTTCAGCGTGGCGCGGGCGCCGCTGGCGGCTCCCTCAACCGGCACCACCCGAGCCCGGGGGGCGTAATGGCGGTGACGGATCCCCGGCGAGCGAGCGGGCCCGGCAGTCGGTCCCGCCACGTGCGCTCCGGGCAGGACCCGCTGCAGATCTTCAAGCGATAGGCCGCCTGGCCGCAATACGGCTGGCGGATCGACCGTGAGGTCGAGGACGGTGGATTCGAGACCCACCCGGGTGGGGCCGGCATCGAGCAGCCCGTCGATTAGCCCCTCCAGGTCGGCCAACACGTGTTCTCCGGTGGTGGGGCTGGGTCTACCCGACCGGTTGGCGCTGGGGGCAGCGAGGGGCACACCGGCCCGCCGGATCAGCTCCCGAGCCACCGGGTGGTCAGGCACGCGGACGGCCAGCGTATCCAGCCCGCAGGACACCTCGGGGGCAAGGGCGGGCACCCGGGGGATTACCAGGGTGAGCGGGCCAGGCCAGAACGATGCCGCGAGGCGCCGAGCCGCGGCGGACAGGGAAGGCAGGTCGCCGGCATCGGCGAAGTGGACGATCAGGGGGTTGTCGGGCGGACGTCCCTTGGCCCGGAAAATGCCCTGCACCGCACGAGAACTCGTGGCGTCGGCACCCAAACCGTACACGGTCTCGGTCGGAAAGGCCACCAGCCCTCCCCGGCGCAGGATGCTTGCGGCCTCGGCCAGGACCGCCGGGTCGGGATGTTCGGGCTTGACGTACCACACGCGCGTCATTCCGGTAACTCGCCGAATACGGCCCGGCGATGCCCGGCAAGATCGCTGAGCGACACCAGCCGGTCGAAGCCGGCGGCCGCCAGGATCGCCGTCACCGCGCCTGCCTGACCTGCCCCCACTTCCACGCCCATCCACCCGCCCGGCGCCAGGAGCGCAGCGGCTTGCCGGCCCAGTATGCGGTAGGATCGCAGGCCGTCCGGGCCTCCGTCCAGGGCCAGGGTTGGTTCCCAGTCGCGCACGGAGCGAGGGAGCCGGCGCAGATCGCCGGTGGGCACGTAGGGTGGGTTGGCCACGACCCCGGTAAGTCTGCCTTGTAGTTCCGCCGAGAGGAGAGGTTCGAGATGATCCCCCCGCCAGAACACTACCCGGCCGGCAACGCCATGGCGCGACGCATTACGTCGCGCCAGCGCCAGCGCGCTGCGGCAACAATCGGTCGCGTGAATCACCGGGCCGCGCCCGTAATGCGCCACCGCCACCGCCACCGCCCCCGAGCCCGTACCCATTTCCGCCAGGGTGACCGGGCGTCCATCCGTCCGGCGCAGGGCTTCTTCCACCAGGATTTCCGTCTCGGGTCGCGGGATCAGCACCGTCCGGTCCACTTCGAACTCCAGGGACATGAACTCGCGCCGGCCCAAGATGTAGGCGATCGGCTCGCCCCGGGACCGGCGGGCAAGGCCTTCGCGGTAGCGCTCCTCGACTTCGGCCGGCAGCTCGTCATCCCGCCTGGCCAGGAGTTGTGCGCGGGAACACCCCATGGCCCAGGCGAGCAGCAACTCGGCCTCCAGTCGGGGGCTATCCCTTCCCTCCAGGCCGGCCAGCCCGGCGCGGAGGGCACCGGCGATCGTCACCCCGGCGTGGTGGCCCGAGCCAATCGTTCGGCCTCTTCTCGGGCCATCAGCGCCTCGATCAACGGATCGAGGTCGCCCTGCAGGACGGCGTCCACTCGGTGCCAGGTCTGCTTGAGTCGGTGGTCGGTGATACGGCTGTCGGGGAAATTGTAGGTGCGGATTTTCTCGCTGCGTTCGGCGCTGCCGACCTGGGCGCGACGAGCACGGGCTTGTTCCTCGTCTTGTTGCCGGGTGGCCAGTTCGAGCAAGCGAGCCCGAAGCACTTTGATAGCCCGTTCTTTGTTCTTGTGCTGAGATTTCTCATCCTGGCAGGACACGACCAGGCCGGTGGGCAAGTGGGTGACGCGGACGGCGGATTCTGTCTTGTTGACGTGCTGGCCGCCGGGCCCGCTGGCACAGAAAGTCTCGATCGCCAACTCGTCGGGAGCGATGCTCACCTCCACCTCCTCCGCCTCGGGCAGCACGGCCACGGTGGCGGTCGAGGTGTGAATCCGCCCGGATGCTTCGGTCGAAGGCACCCGCTGTACGCGGTGAACGCCCCGTTCGTGCTTGAGGTGGCTGAAAGCCCGGTGGCCCTGAACCATGAAGATGATCTCCTTGAAGCCGCCGATGCCGGTGGGGTTGGAGGACAGGAGTTCCACCCGCCAGCCGTGGCGCTCGGCGAAGCGGGCGTACATGCGGTACAGGTCGGCGGCGAACAGGCCGGCCTCATCGCCGCCTGTGCCGGCCCGGATCTCCACGATGACGTTCTTGTCGTCGGCCGGATCGCGGGGTACCAGGAGTTCTTTCAGCCGGCTCTCCCTGGCAGCGCACTCGTGCTCCAGATCGGGCAGCTCGGCTTCGGCCAGGGCTCGCAGTTCCTCGTCGGTCGCCTCTTTGCCGACCTGTCGAGTATCATCCCGCCGGCGAACCGCCTCCCTGTAATCGGCGTACGCCTTCACCACTTCCTCCAGCCGCCGATACTCCCGGGCCAGCCGGCGCCATTCATCTTGCCGAGCGATGATCGCCGGGTCGGCAAGCAGAAGCCCCACTTCCTCGTAGCGGGCCTCAAACTCGGAGAGCATGGGCAGCACCACGGCCGTCAGTCCTCCGATGTGACCGCCTTCAGGGCGGCAAGAGCCACTTCCACCTGGTCATCGCCGGGCTCCCGGGTGGTGAGCCGCTGGAGCCACAGGCCCGGCAAGGCCATCGCTTGCGCCAGCGGATGCCGAGAGCGCCCGGAGAGGCGGATGGCCTCGTAGGCAATGCCGGCCACCACCGGCAGCAGCATCAGCCGGAGCAAGACCCGCTGCCAGAGCGAAGGCCAGCCGAAGAAGGCGAATACCAGCACGCTGACCGCCGCCACGAAGAGGAGGAAACTCGTGCCGCATCGGGGGTGAAGTATCGGCATCCCGCGTGCCGCAGCGACGGTACGCTCGCCACCGGTTTCCACGAGGTGAATCACGCGGTGTTCCGCCCCATGATAGGCGAAGATGCGCCCGATATCGGGTACCCGGGCGATGGCGATGACGTAGCCCACCAGGATGGTCAGGCGCAGCATCCCTTCGACCAGATTGCGGGAGGCAGGCCAGGTCAGCCAGGCAGCGATGCCGCCGACCGCTACCGTGGGCAGGAGCATGAACAGCCCCACGGCCAGTATCGAGGCCAGACCGATGATCGTGGCGCCTTGCCAGGGAGACAAGCGTTCCTCGCCCGCGGCCTCGGCGGAGATGAGCAATGCCCGCACACCCAGGCCCAGCGAGTCGACCAGGGCAACTATGCCGCGGAGAAAAGGTAGGCGCCACCCGATCCAGCGCTCACCAGCCGGCGTGAGCCGTTGGCGGTGCACGAACAGGCCCCCATCCGGGCGGCGCACGGCGATGGCCATGGCGTGCGGTCCGCGGAGCATGACGCCCTCAATGACGGCCTGCCCACCATACAAGGGTACCTGGTTCAATGTTTCACTTCATCCCATACTTACGCTTGAACCGCTCGATCCGCCCGGCAGTGTCCACGATCCGCTGCTGGCTACCCGTATAGAAGGGATGGCAGTGGGAGCAGATCTCCACCCGGATCGTCTTCCGAGTGGAACCCACTCGATAACTGGCGCCGCAGGCGCAAGTCGCAATGATTTGATGATAGGCGGGATGGATCTTCTCTTTCAAGGCCGACACCTCGCTCGTTACCTGGCAAACGCGCGTTCATTATAGCACGGGGGTATTCGCTCGGCAACCCAAACGATCGTTGGCCGGAGCTGGAAAACCGCCGCGGGAATAGCCTGCGCCCGACCATGCCATGCTATGGGCGAACTTGTCCTTGATGCGGTTCCATTCCAGGCAAGAGAAGGGAAGGATGACTACTCAAAGTAGGGGTGACGGCAGCACCATGTCAAGTACTGATCATCCCATCCGGAATCTGATCGGCCTGGCAACATTACTGCTGGTCCTGGCCGCGGGCTCTCCCGGTCCGGAGCGGGCACCGGTCGGGTCGCCGGGGTTCGAGCACTTGGGCCAGGGAGGGCCGAGTACGCCCATCGCCAGCCCGCCCGCCGGGCCGAAGACCCACATCGTGGCGCCAGGCGAAAATCTTTCGCTGGTGGCGATGAGGCATGGCATCACCGCCGCCGCGATCGCCCGGGTCAACGGTTTGAGTAACCCGCACTTCATCCGGGTCGGTCAACGGCTGACCATCCCGGGCGCCGGCCATGAGAGTTCAACTCACCGGGTCCGATCGGGCGATACCCTTTGGGACCTGAGTCGCCGTTTCGGCGTACCGGCCGAAGCGATCGCCCGGGCCAACGGGCTCCGCAACCCTTCGCACGTGCGGATTGGGCAGGTGCTGGTCATCCCTCGAGGAGGGGGGGCGGCGCCCGCCATTGGAGTGCAGTTCATCTGGCCGGTCGCCGGGAGGATCAGTTCACCGTTCGGTCCGCGGTGGGGTCGCCTGCACACCGGCCTGGACATCGCCGCGCCGACGGGGACGCCGATTCGAGCCGCGGCCGCCGGAGTGGTCACCACTTCGCGTTGGCTGGCCGGCTACGGTCGAACGGTGATCCTGCGCCACGAGGACCGCACGTTGACCCTATACGCTCATGCGTCCAAGCTGTTGGTGCGGTCGGGGCAAACCGTCGAGCAGGGCCAGATCATCGCGCGCGTGGGGTCGACCGGCAACTCCACCGGCCCTCACCTGCACTTCGAAGTCATCGTCCACGGGCGCCCGCGCGACCCCCTGGCCTATCTGCGCGGCCAGGGTCGAGCTAGCGTTCCCGCGCCATGAGTTCCGGCACCTGGCTGGCTACTTCGTCGAGCCCCTTGAGCACCTGGCGCATGAAATCGTGATTGGTTTTGGCTTTGCGCAGCCGCTTGTTCAGGAGTTCGATGATTTCGTCGGAACCCAGTTTGTCGAGCGCTCGCCGCAAGGCCCAGCTCATCTCCAGTTCCTGCGGGTTGAGCAGGAGTTCTTCCTTTCGGGTGCCCGAGCGCTTGAAATCAATGGACGGATAGATGCGGCGATCGGCCAGACGGCGGTCCAGATGCAGCTCCATGTTGCCCGTTCCTTTGAACTCCTCGTAGATCACATCATCCATCCTGCTGCCGGTGTCGATCAAGGCGGTAGCGATGATGGTCAGGCTCCCGCCCTCCTCGATGTTGCGGGCGGCTCCGAAGAACTTCTTCGGCTTGTTGAGCGCGGCGGGGTCCAGGCCGCCCGACATGGTACGCCCGCTCGGCGGCACCACCAGGTTGTGGGCGCGCGCGAACCGGGTGATGCTGTCGAGGAGGATCACCACATCCTTGCGGTACTCTACCAGGCGTTTGGCGCGGTCAAGCACCATATCCGCGACTTTCACATGGTTGTCCGGAAGCTCGTCGAAAGTTGAGCTGACCACTTCTCCCTTCACCGACCGCTCCATGTCGGTGACCTCTTCAGGGCGCTCATCCACCAGCAAGACGATCAGGTGGACTTCCGGGTGATTGGCGGTGATGCTGTTGGCGATGTTCTTGAGCAACACCGTCTTGCCGGCCTTGGGCGGGGAGACGATCAGGCCCCGCTGGCCCTTGCCGATGGGGGCGATGATGTCGATGAGCCGCGTCGAAGTCTCTTCCGGCCTGTTCTCCAGCTTCAGCCGCTTGCAGGGGTAGAGAGGAGTCAGGGCCTCGAACGCCACGCGCTCCTTGGCTTTATCCGGCGATTCTCCGTTGATCAGTTCCACCCGCAGCAGGGCGAAGTAGCGTTCGGAATCCTTGGGTGGCCGCGATTGCCCGGACACGGTATCGCCGGTCTTCAGCTCGAACCGACGAATCTGGGAGGGAGAGACGTAGATGTCCTCGCGGGTGGGCAGATAGCCGATAGGCCGCAGGAAACCGTACCCTTCGGCCATGATCTCCAGGATGCCTTCGGCGAACAAGGAACCGTCCTTGGTGATCGTAGCCTTCATGATCTCGAGGACCAGTTCCTTCTTGTGCATCGTGGAGTAACCCGAAACATTGAGTTCCCGTGCCTTCACGTACAGCTCGCGCATGGTCATCTTCTCTAGCTCTTGCATGTTCATCCCGACTGAACCACCTCGACCTGGAGATTGGGAAAGGAGATGATAACAGGCTGTTGCCCGGATGGGAACCGGCCCTAACGCGCGGCGCATGCTGGCGGTCGGCCGGTCGGGACGTTACCGGAAGCTATACCTTAGGCCTCCGGCCGCCCCTGACGGAAACAATACCACTCACGCTCTCAGCTTATGCATGCCGGCTGGGGAACTTCGCCATTCACCCCTCATCATCCTGCTAACGGTTACCCGACACCTGCCGCCAGTCCGCCAGGAACCGCTCGATCCCGAGGTCGGTCAAGGGATGGCGCAGGAGCTGCCTCAATACGGCAAACGGCACGGTGGCGATGTCCGCCCCGGCAAGCGCCGCCTCCACCACATGCAGCGGGTGCCGAATGCTGGCGGCGATCACTGCCGTCTCCAGCCCGTGGCGATCGAAAATAGCGGTAGTCTGGCGCACTACCTCCATGCCCTCATGGCCAGCATCATCCAGCCGCCCCACGAACACGCTGGCGTAGTCAGCGCCGGCCAGGGCGGCCATCAGGGACTGCGCCGCCGAGAAGACGAGGGTCACATTGGTCGCGATCTCCTCCCGCGTGAGTTGCCGGACGGCGGCGAGACCATCCGGAGTGAGCGGGATCTTGACGACCACGTTGGGGGCCAACCCGGCCAGCACACGAGCCTCCTCGACCATCGCCTCGCACTCGAGGGCGATCACTTCCGCATTCACCGGTCCGTCTACCATGGCCGCGATCGATCGTACGGCGGCATGAAAGTCGGGAAAGCGTTCCCTCGCCACGAGGGTAGGGTTGGTGGTGACGCCGCTCACCACCCCCCAACGCATCGCTTCCTCGATCTCCTTTGGGCTGGCCGTATCGATGAAGAGTCTCACTCCTGCCGCCTCCCGTCAGTCCTGTTCCAGCGCGCCCAGCCACCCGGCCGCCTCGGGCGCCGTCCGCGGATCCTGAAGCGCCCGGCGGAAGGCCGCCCGCGCGGGATTGAGTTGTCCCATTCGCATATGGGCTATCCCCAGCGCCAGATTGGTCCGGCCCTGCTCGATCGGCCCGAAGTAGGCCACGGTCTCTTCCGACCAGGCGATGGCCGACCGATAGGCGGCCTCGGCCCGTCCCCGATCGCCGAATTGCTCGAACCGCTGTCCCGCCAGGGCATGGCCCCATACGAGATTATCCCAGTGTCCCTGGGCCAGGGGGTCGAGTTGCCGGGCCGTCTCCAGCGAGCGCACCCCGATATCGGCGAACCCGAACAGCATGGTCACTTGCCCGGCCAAGCTCTGATAAGCGGGGTTCCCGGGATCGAGTCGGAGGGTCTCGCCGGCCGCGGCGATCGCCGGCGAGGCGTCTTCCAGGTCGTCCGGGGCCGCCTCCGCCAGGTGCGCGCGGGCCAAGCCCCAGAAAGCGCCGGACGACCAGGGATTCAGCCGGCCCGCCCGGGCGAAGGTGACCCGGGCCGCTCCCAGTCTGCCTGCCCGTAACTGGGCCTCGCCAACTGCCTCCAGTGCTCGACCCGCAATCGCGACGGCCAGCACCAGGAGGATCATCCCCACCATGATCCGCGATGCTGCCTGCGCCCGGCCGGGTCGCACGAGCGGGGGCGGCGAGGGCTTACGCTCGGGACCAAGCAGGGAGCGCACGCCCAACCCCCAGGCCAGCCCCACCAAGAAGAACAGGATGACCATCGCCGGCAGGTGGCTGAGGGCATGATCGAAGAGCGCATGCACCGCGGCCAGCGCCAGGGCGACCCAGGCCGCGGTGAGCCCGGGCGATCGCCCGGCTCGCATCACCGGGGCCAGCGCCGCCAAGGGACCGAAAACGAACAGCCCGAGCAAGAGCAGTCCGGGCAAGCCGGCCTCCACCCCGGCCTGCAGCAGGAGGTTCGGGGGCGCGAGCGACACCAGGGGCACATGGCGGAAGGTCGGGGCGACTGCTGCCCAGCCACCCGGACCCGCTCCCAGAAGCGGACGAGCGAGAATCGCTTGCGCCCCATCCCCTAGCCGGGCAAACCACCCGGCCACTTCATCCGCGGCGACCGCAGGCCAAGCCAGGCGCAGTGCCGCCTCGCGGGGCAAGAGGAAGCCGGTGAGCACGGTGACGGCGACCAGGATGGCCACCGTCAGCAGGGCGACCTCCTTGCCTTCCCGGCGCGTTACCCAGCCCAGGGCGGCCGGGCGTAAGCGCTGTACGGCCATCCAGGCCACTGCACATCCCGCGGTGACGACCGCCAGGCCCCCGGCCGCCCCCGCCACCGCGAGGGCGGGCAGGTAAAGGAGCACGAAAACGAGGCCGAGCACCCATAACAGGGCGCCGGCGAGCACCGTGCGCGTGGATTCGCTTCGGGGCAGCGCGAGCCCCAGGATGATCAGGCCTACCGGCCAAAGGACCCATGCTCCCCGGGAGAAGGTGAGCAACAGCCCGGCAACCAGCAGGAAACCCGCCGCGGCCCAGGGTCCGGGTCCCGCCAGCCGGCCCCCGCAACACGGACGGGAGTTAGCGCACGGATCGCCGCCCTCGCCCAGCCAGGCCCGACCGAGCGACCAGGCCGCTCCCACCAGGCCGATCAGGAACAGGATAGCGGCCGCGTTAGGGTAGAGGAGCACGGCGGCCAGCCGACCGGCCTCCGCCAGCCCGGGCACCTGGGGGCCGGGGAATTGGGCCGACGGCGGCGGTACCACGAGGTCGCCCATGGCCGTCAGGGGCGGGGCGCCGGGCCAGGCGACCGACGGAGTCAGGTCGAGCGCATGCAATATCACGCCCACCAGGGCGAGCAGGGCCGTGCCGGCGATCAAGGGATCCCAGCCGGCCGCCTCCCGGCCGGGCACCCACAGCGACCCCAGGTAACGGCCAAGGAAATACATGCCCAGCCCGAGCAGGATGCCGGCCGCCCCGGCCGCGGCCCGGGAGGGGCTCAGGGCGAATCCGGCAGCCAGCAAGTACCAGGCGGTCAGACCGAAGGCCACCAGATCGGGCCAGATCGTACCCGGTCGCGGTCCCGGCCACTCCGCCGCCAGGCGAAGACCTCGCGCCATGACCATCGCCAGCAAAGCTATGAGACCCAGGCACGCGGCAAGAAAAAGGTCGCCGCCCATCCCTCCAACCCATACCGCGCCCAGGATGGCCAGGACGGTCAGGCTGACTCCCGCGGACAAGGACAGTCCCCGCCCTTTGCTTGTAAGGCCTTGCACCTTCATCCCTCCCAAAAAGTGGGCTCCGCGCCGGGCCGCCGAGAGCCCGCGGGGCCGCCGAAAGCCTTGTGGATGGCGTAAGCTAGAAAGCCGGCACAGGTAGCGAATGCCTGGCCCGTCTTGACCACCCCGGTGTCCCGATCGAAACTCTCACACGCCAGGCCGCCATCCAGCGGAGCGTTCAGCAGGATGTCGCGGGCGATGTCCGATCTGCCCGACAACAGGCTGTTGAATACGCCCATGACGAAGGGGTGGTCGGCGTGCGGGCAGCCCACCTCGGCAAACCGCGCTCCCGGGTAATGGTGCGGGTTGTGGGGTGAGTGGATCCAGTTGACGGTGTTGCGGTATACGGGGTCGGCGGGTTCACACAGCCCGTAGTAGGCCAGCAATTGCAGGCTGCCAGGCGGTTCGTCGTAGATCTCCCGGTTGCCCTGGAGGTCGGCCGACCAGGCAAACATCGGCCCCAGAGGGCCATCCACGACGAGATGCTCGTAGATCGCCTGGCGCACCCGGGGCGCGGTCCGGCGGCAACGCTGGATCACCTCATCCGGCAGGCCGGCTTCCCCGCCCACCTGGGCCAGGAACGCGAGCGCCCGCCAGGCCAAGGCGTTATCGTAGGTCAAGTACGGGTAAGTGGCCGGGTCGTCAGACGGGCACAGCATGGTCCCAAACAGGTCCACCTGGGGGTGCCGCCATTCCCAGAAGCGAGATTCGACGTGAGCCAGGCCTTCCCGCACCCCCCGGTCTTGCAGGATGCCCCGATCCCCGGTTGCCAGCAGGTAACGTTGCAGGGCCACGGGATAGGCCGCCAGCTCATCGAGTTCAAAACCAGGGTAAAGCAAGCTGCCATCGAGGTACAGGCTGTGGATGCCCGCATGGCGGCGGTAGCGGGTGAAAGCGGTGACCAACATATCCCGGGCTCGCCCGGGGTCAAGCAACAAGACACCCGGCAAGCTCCATAGCAGGGCGTCGCGGGCCCAGAAAGCGGCGGATACGTAGTATAGCGGACTCCGGGAAGTTATCAGCACCAGGTCCTCGGAGTCAATGGTCTGGCCGAGGGCATAGAAGTAGTTGAAGAACCCGTTGAGGTTCAGCACCCGCGCCAGCGCCGGGTCAGACAGGGGGGTGGTCCGCCGGCTGAGCCACTCCCGGGTGTCCGCCAGCAGCCGCTGCCAGCCACGCCGGGCGAGATCCACCGCGGTGGTGCGAGCGCCATCGCCGTCGCGGTTCACGCCGGCATAAAAAGCGACGGTGGCCCGCGGCCCGGGCGACGTCACTGAGAATCCGAAGCGCAGGGGCTGCTCTCCCGCGAGTTCTCGGCCTTCAGCACCCCCATCGCCCCGACACTCGATCGGGGAAGCGGAACTGGCGAAACCCAGGGCGGCCAGCGCCACTCCCGGCCGGCTTTCGAGTACGGGCGCGCCGGTCCAGCGATCCCGGCGGATGGCACGGGCGCCGTGAACGCGGCGGGAGGTGTAGATCGTCTGGAGGGTCTCGCCCCAGCACCCGTCGAGTCCCACGCGCCATGAGCGCGGCTTCCCTTCCATGCACCATGCCTCGAGCAGGTAGACGAACCCCTTGTGCCCGGGCGGCGCGAACACGGTACCTTCGACCGTGACCCGAGTCCGAGGGTCGGTCGCCCGGAACCGGGGCAGCCAGTGATCGAGGCGTTCCCAGGTGCAGGCGCCCAGGGCGACCGGTTTCCCGTCCACTTCGATCCGGGGCCGCAGCAGAGGTTCGCCGGGAGCCCCGGCGAACTCCACCAATCCCGTGGCCGCCAGACTGAGGCAGTTGGGACGGTCGACGGCCCCCGCCGCCGGGCCGACCAGGGGTAGACTCACATACTCGTTGCCGGTGGGGAAGACGGTGACCGGCCGGTCTACTTCCTCGGGCACGGTGAGGAGGCGTGGTTTATCCGACATCGCCGTCCGCCCTTCGCGACCAGTAGAGACCCGGGAAATAGTGAGCGTAGACATCGGGACGCAGCCCGGCCAATACGCCGCTCTCCCGCCGGTAAGCGCGAAGCACCTCCAGATCGAGGTCGGCCATGGCTATGCCCGGCGCCCGGGGATCCTCGACCTGGGCCAACACGCCATCCCCTCTGGGGCTGATCTCCAAAGGGGCGAAGATGGCGCTCTTCCCGCTCAAGCGAACGCCCGCCAGTTCGCCCACCAGGCAACTGACCACTGCGTAGGCCGGACTCTCCTGGACTCGCGCCCAGGCTCCCCGGATATGATTGGCGAGCACGTACTCGTCCGGGTCAGCCTGGGGCACGATGGCGATCTCCGCCCCGGCCAGCACCGCCCACCGGAAAGTTTCCCAGTAGCCGGCATCGTTGCACACGGGGAGGAATACCCTGCTCCCGTCCAGATTGAAGGCCCGCAATTGGCCGCCCTCCCGCAGGCCCCACTCGCGTTCCAATGGCATGAGGTTGAGCTTGCGCTGGACGCCGGCGAGACCGCCATCGGGAGCGTACAGCCTTGCCTCATTGTACACCTTGCCGTCTTCACCGCTCAGGTTCGCTGAACCCGCGGCTACCCATACTCCCGCACGCCGGGCCAGCCCCGAGAAGGTCTCGTGGTAGATGACGCGCA
>DOZU01000018.1:0-761 GCA_003517845.1 Clostridiales bacterium
TCCGATCGCGAGGAGATATGCTTGACCGTGGATGAACTGGAGGCCTTGCGGCTCAAGGACCTCGTGGGCCTCGACCAGAACGGGTCGGCCCGGCGCATGAATCTAGCCCAGAGCACCTATCAGCGCGTCCTGGCCAATGCCCGTGCCAAGCTCACACGGGCCGTCGTGGAGGGAAGAGAGCTTCGAATTCAGGGTGGTCGCTACCGGGTGATCCGGCCCCCGGGTGACCAGGATGGCGACTCGCGGTCGGTCATCGAGGGAACAGCCGGTCCCCAAGACCTTCGGTCGTGCCCCGCCTGCGGATCGTCGCTGACCTGACGGGGGCCTGCCCCATACCGGTGAGGAGGGCTGCAGCGTGAAAGTGCTCAACTTCTACTCGTCCGTTTACCACGGCAACCTCCTGACCCGCCAGAAGACCTGTACCATCCGCATGGGAGACAAGCGGGAGAAGTACGCTGTGGGCGACCTGGTGTGGGTGGCTTACGGGGAGCGGTTCAAACCGCGGCGCAAGGTATTTGCCGCCGTGCTGGATCGGGTGGACATCCGCACCATCGCCGAACTCAGTGCCGCCGACCTGGCGGGGGAGAACCCGGACATGCGGACCACCGCCGATGCGATTGCGTTCCTCAGCCGGATCTACGACCGGCCGATCGGCCTCAACGACCTGGCCACCGTCATCTACTTCTCCGAGGTTCAGGAGTAAGGGTGGCGGGACAGCTTCGTGAGGCGAAGCGGGACCTGCGCGAGCAGATCCTGACCCG